>NZ_JBHVWZ010000014.1:0-221958 GCF_042881985.1 Streptomyces sp. NPDC058246
GGTCTGGGGGGCGGCAGCCCCCCAGATACGGGTCGGGAAGGGGCGGAGGGGCGAAAACCCTGGCTCAGCCCCCCCCATTGACTCAGCTCCATTGACTCAGCTCCATTGACTCAGCCTCCGTTGGCTCAGCCCGCCGTTGACTCAGCCCGCCCTGACGACGACCCGCACAACCCCGTCCGGCCCCGCCAGCAGCACCGGCGTCTCGGGCCCACCCAGGTCCCGTACGGCCGCACGGTCCTCCTCCGAGGCCGCCTCCGCCTCGGACACGACGGCCGCCGCCTCCAGGGACTTCGCCCCGGACGCCACCGCCATCGCCACAGCGGTCTGCAGGGCGCTCAGCCGCAGGGAGGGCAGAGCCACGGTCCCGGCGACATACGTACGGCCCGTCTCGTCCCGTACGGCCGCCCCCTCGGGCACACCGTTGCGGGCCCGCGCGGAACGGGCCAGGGTGACGATCTTGCGGTCCTCGGGGTCAAGCGCGCTGCTGTCGGTCATGCCCTGAGCATACGAAGTACCGGCACGCACCCCTGCCGAAGGGGGTCACTCGGCCGTCGCCGAGGGGGTCACCCGGCCACCGCCGAACGGCGTCACCCGGCCACCGCCGAACGGGGCCGCCGGCCACCGCACAACGGCGTCACCCGGCCACCGGATACATCGACCCCCGCCGCCCCTCCGGCGAGGCGAGCCACTCCAGCTTCGCCGCCGTGTTCGCCTCCGGCAGCGGCGTGTGCAGCACGATCGTGAGATCGGGCCGGGCCGGCACCTTCATGGCGGTGGACTCGACGGAGAGCAGGCCGACCAGCGGATGGTCGAGTTCCTTGCGGATCTGCCCGGCGTCCTCGATGTCCCGCCGCTCCCACAGTTCGGTGAACTCGCCGCTGACCTGCTGAAGTTGGGCCAGCAGCTCCTGGAAGCCCTCGTCGTCCGGCGCGGCGGCGCACGACGCGCGGAACTGGGCGACGACCGTGCGCGCGTTCACCCCCCAGGTCCGCGACCGGCCCCGGTAGAGGGGGTCGGTGAAGAAGTCGACGATGCAGTTCTGCGAGTTCTCGGGACGCATGCCGAGGACCATCCCGGCGGCGTCGTTGTACATCACGCAGTTGTAGTAGCGGTCCATGATGTGCGCCGGATACGGCATCCAGGTGTCGATCAGCCTGCGCAGCCCGTCGCACATGTCCCGGTCCTCGGGCGCGACCTCGGCGGCGGGCGGATTCAGCCCGGCGAGCACGTACAGATGGCGCCGCTCGGCGTTGCTGAGGCGCAGCACGCGGGCGACCGCGTCCAGGACCTGCGGGGAGACGGAGATGTCCCGACCCTGCTCCAGCCACTGGTACCAGGAGGCTCCGACGCCGGCGAGCACGGCGACCTCCTCGCGGCGCAGGCCGGGCGTACGACGGCGTGCCCCGCCGTCCGGCAGGCCGGCCTCCGCCGGTGTCACGCGCGCCCGACGGCTCATCAGGAAGTCCCGCAGTTCCCGCCGTCGGCGGGTCCGGAGCGCGTCCTCCGTCACGTTCGAATCCCCCTCTTGGTGACTGGTGGTGCGACCACCAGCATAAGTTGCCGCTCCCCACTGATATTCCGGCCGCAGCAAGCTCTTGCCCATGGCGATCGACACCACCGAAACCACATCCGCTTCCCACCCCTCCCCCCTCGAACAGTCCCGTCCCGGCGCCCGGCTGTCGACCCGCGACAAGCTCGTCCTCTTCGTGCTGTGCGCGGCGCAGTTCATGGTCGCGCTCGACTTCTCCGTACTGAATGTGGCGCTGCCCGTGCTCGGCAGGGACCTCGGCATGAGCCAGTCCGCGCTGCAGTGGGCGGTCACCGCCTTCGCGCTGCCGTCCGGCGGCTTCCTGCTGCTCTTCGGCCGCATCGGTGACCTGTACAGCCGTCGCAGGCTGTTCCTGGCGGGCCTGGCCCTCTTCGGCGCCGCCTCACTGCTCGCGACGTTCGCCTGGGACCCGGCGTCCTTCCTGGCCGGGCGGGCGCTGCAGGGGCTGGGTGCGGCGGCGATCGTGCCGACGGGCATGTCTCTGTTGACGACGACCTTCCCGGAGGGGCCGGCGCGCGACCGTGCCCTGGGCATCTCCGGCACGCTGCTGTCCCTCGGCTTCACGGTCGGCATGGTGGCGGGCGGCGTCCTGACCGACGTGCTGAGCTGGCGCTCGACGATGGGTCTGCTGTCGGTCTTCGCACTGATCGTGCTGGCGCTGGCGCCGGCCCTGCTGCCCGAGTCCCTCCCCCATGGCCGCAAGGGCATGGGAGGTGCCCCCAGCCCCGAGCGGCCGCGCCTCGACACCCCCGGCGCGGTCACCGTCACCGGCGGTCTGCTGGCCCTGATCTACGCCCTGTCGACGGCGGCCGAGCGCGGCTTCGGCGGCGCGGACGTCATCGCGACCCTCGCCCTGGGCGTGCTCCTGCTGGCCGCGTTCGTGTGCGTCGAGTCCCGGACCCACGCCCCGCTCGTCAGCCTGCCCATGCTGCGCCGCCGCACGGTGGCGTGGGGCAACCTGGCCGGCCTGGTCACCTTCTCGATGATGTCGACGGTGGTCTTCGTCCTGACCCTGTACCTCCAGAGACCCTCGGCCTGTCCGCCTTCGAGACCGGCCTGGTCTTCGGCGTCCAGGGCGTCCTGTCGGCCGTCGCCGGGGTGTCCGCGCCGAAGGTCATCGGCCGCTTCGGCGCCCGCCGTACACTGGTCGGCTCGCTGGCCGGTCAGGGCCTGTTCGTGGCGGCGATGACGCTGCTGAACGCGCACACCTGGTCCGTCTGGCTCGCCACCGCCGCCGTCTCGCTGGCCAGCATGTGCCACCTGGGCGCGATCGTCTCGTACGGTCTGACCGTCACCTCGGGCGTCCCCGACGAGGAGCAGGGCCTGGCCACCGGCCTGGTGACCTCCACCCAGCAGGTGGGGCTCACCGTCGGCATCCCGCTCCTCGGCGTCCTGGCGACGACGTCGGACGACCTGCTGAGCGGCGTCCACACGGTCCTCGCCCTGGACGCGACGATCGTCCTGGCGGCGGCGGTCCTGGTCGCGGTCGGCCTCGGCCGGCGCGGCCCGAAGGCGGGCTCAGGACCGGTCGAGGCGGAGGCGCTCGGCCTTCGGTAGACCGGCGACGACGAGATCGTACGAATCCTCGATGAGCTCCCGGACCAGCCGGTCCGGGAGTTCGCCGTCCACCGTCACCGTGTTCCAGTGCCGCTTGTTCATGTGATAGCCCGGGATGATCAGGCCCGGGTGCTCCCCGCGCAGCCGGATCGCGTCCTCCGGGTCGCACTTCAGGTTGACCGTGAGCGGGCGCGCCTCCAGGTTCGTCAGCGCGAAGAGCTTGCCCAGCACCTTGAACACCGAGGTCTGCGGGTTGAACGGGAAGTCCTCCACCGTCGCGTTGAAGGACAGACAGAAGGCGCGCAGCTGCCGCGGGGTCACTCCGGCTTCGCCTCCTCGGCGGGCTCCGCCGGGGCGACCGGCTCGACGAGCACCGTGACGATCTTGTTCCGGCGTCCGGCCGCGGCCTCGGCGGTCAGCCGCAGTTCGCGCCCGTCGGGCAGTTCGACCACCGCGGACGCCCCGGCGATCGGAACCCGCCCGAGCGCCTTCGCGAGCAGCCCGCCGACCGTCTCCACGTCCTCGTCGTCGTACGCCTCGAAGCCGTACAGCTCGCCGAGGTCGCCGATGTCCAGGCGGGCGGTGACCCGGTAGCGGTCGTCGCCGAGCTCCTGGACGGGGGGCAGCTCGCGGTCGTACTCGTCGGTGATCTCACCGACGATCTCCTCCAGGATGTCCTCGATGGTGACGATCCCGGCCGTGCCGCCGTACTCGTCGATGACGACGGCGACGTGGTTGCGCTCCTGCTGCATCTCGCGCAGCAGATCGCCCGCGTTCTTGGTGTCGGGCACGAAGGTGGCGGGGCGCATGGCCGTCGACACCAGCTCGGACTCGGCGTCCCGGCTGATGTGCGTCTTGCGGGCGAGGTCCTTCAGATAGACGATCCCGACGATGTCGTCCTCGCTCTCCCCGGTGACGGGGATGCGCGAGAAACCGGAGCGCAGGGCGAGGGTGAGCGCCTGCCGGATGGTCTTGTACCGCTCGATGACGACCAGGTCCGTACGGGGCACCATCACCTCGCGTACGAGGGTGTCGCCCAGTTCGAAGACCGAGTGCACCATGCGGCGCTCGTCGTCCTCGATGAGGGACTCCTTCTCGGCGAGGTCGACCAGTGCGCGGAGCTCGGCTTCGGAGGCGAACGGGCCGCGCCGGAAGCCCTTGCCGGGCGTCAGCGCGTTGCCGATGAGGATGAGCAGGGGCGGGATCGGGCCCATGATCCGTGCCAGGGGCAGCAGCACGTACGCCGCCGCCGTCGCCGTGTTCAGCGGGTGCTGGCGGCCGATGGTGCGCGGGGAGACGCCCACCGCGACGTACGAGACGAGGACCATGACGCCGATCGCGACGGCCAGCGCCTGCCAGGTCTTGTCGAACTCCTTCAGGCAGGCGTACGTGACGAGCGCGGCGGCCGCCATCTCGCAGGCGACGCGGACGAGCAGCGCCACGTTCAGGTAGCGGGTCGGGTCGGCGGCGACCTGGGCGAGCTTCGCGCTGCCGCGTCGGCCGCCGCGTACGGCCTCCTCGGCGCGGAAGCTGGAGACGCGCGCCAGGCCCGCCTCCGCGCAGGCGGCGAGCCAGGCGACGACGACCAGCAGGACGGCGCCGAGGGCGAGTTGAGGACTCATGACACGGTCGGAGCCGGCGAGGGGCCCGTCATGCCCTTCTCGCCGCGCCAGCCGTCCACGATGGCGGCCTGGAGGCCGAACATCTCGGCCTTCTCGTCGGCCTCCTCGTGGTCGTAGCCGAGCAGGTGCAGCACGCCATGGACGGTGAGGAGCTGAAGCTCCTCGTCCATGGTGTGCTGCGTCGGAGCGTCCTTGCCCTGCCGCTCGGCGACCTCCGGGCAGAGCACGATGTCGCCGAGCAGCCCCTGCGGCGGCTCGTCGTCGTCCTTCGACGGCGGACGCAGCTCATCCATGGGGAAGGACATGACGTCCGTCGGGCCCGGCAGGTCCATCCACTGGATGTGCAACTGCTCCATGGCGTCGGCGTCCACGACGATCACCGAGAGCTCGGAGAGCGGGTGGATGCGCATCCGCGCGAGCGCGTAGCGGGCGATGTCGAGGATCGCCTGCTCGTCGACCTCGGTTCCGGACTCGTTGTTGACGTCGATCGACATGGGTGTGCTGGTCTACTTCCCTTTGTGGCCCCGGCCCTTGTGGGAGCCGTTCTCGGTGCCGTTCTCGCTGTCGTACTTCTCGTACGCGTCGACGATACGGCCGACCAGCTTGTGCCGGACGACATCGTGGGACGTGAGCCGCGAGAAGTGCACGTCGTCGAGGCCCTCCAGGATGTCCTGGACCTGGCGCAGTCCCGACTTCGTCCCGTTCGGGAGGTCGACCTGCGTCACGTCACCCGTGACCACGATCTTCGAGTCGAAGCCGAGGCGGGTGAGGAACATCTTCATCTGCTCGGCGCTCGTGTTCTGGGCCTCGTCCAGGATGATGAAGGCGTCGTTCAGCGTGCGGCCGCGCATGTAGGCCAGCGGGGCGACCTCGATGGTGCCCGCCGCCATGAGCCGCGGGATCGAGTCCGGGTCCAGCATGTCGTGCAGCGCGTCGTACAGCGGGCGCAGGTAGGGGTCGATCTTCTCGTAGAGCGTGCCGGGCAGGAAGCCGAGCCGTTCGCCCGCCTCCACCGCGGGGCGGGTGAGGATGATCCGGTTGACCTGCTTGGACTGCAGCGCCTGCACGGCCTTCGCCATGGCGAGGTACGTCTTGCCGGTTCCGGCGGGGCCGATGCCGAAGACGATGGTGTGCTTGTCGATGGCGTCGACGTACCGCTTCTGGTTGAGCGTCTTGGGGCGGATGGTGCGGCCTCGCGAGGACAGGATGTTCTGCGTGAGCACCTCGGCCGGAGTCTCCTGGCCGTCGCCCTCCCCGTTCTCGCTCGCCCTGAGCATGGCGATCGAGCGTTCCACTGCGTCCTCCGTCATCGGCTGCCCCGTGCGGAGCACCAGCATCATCTCGTCGAACAGGCGCTGGACGAGGGCGACTTCACCGGCGTCGCCGACCGCACTGATCTCATTGCCCCGGACATGGATGTCGGCCGCCGGGAAGGCCTTCTCGATCACGCGCAGGAGGGCGTCGCCGGATCCCAGCACGGTGACCATGGGGTGGTTCGCGGGAACCGTGAAATGCGCTCGTGCCTGCCCCTGTGCGGGGGTCTGAGCTGTGGGTGTCTGAGTCATGGGCCGGCTCTGTAGGCCTGCTTTTCCTCCTTGATCGGCACGCTTGCCACATGGGCAGCCTTGCGTTTCCCAGGGTACGTCGCTGCACTGACAGAGCCGTAGGGCTTTTCCTCACCTCGTGGCGTCACCCCACGACGTCACCCCACTACGTCAGCCCACGGCGTCGCCGCGGGACGTCCGCCCACGGCGTCACCGCACGACGTCAGCCCTCGGCGTCACGTGACGTCCGTCCTCGCCGTCACGACCAGCGCCCGAACCCGATCGTGGGCACCGCCCGCCGCAGTGGCCACGGGCGGGTCACCTCCGGCAGCAGGCCCTCCAGGAAGGCGTACCGGTTCAGGGCCGTCGGATCCTGGTCGGCGACGGAGTGGACGCGGCGCCACCACGCAGCGATCTCGGCCCAGCCGGGCGCCGACAGCGAGCCCCCGAACTCCTGGACGGAGAGGGCGGCGGTGAGCCCGGCGAAGGCGAGGCGGTCGGCGAGGGGCCAGTCGGCGAGGGTGCCCATGACGAAGCCGGCGACGAAGACGTCGCCGGCGCCGGTGGGGTCCAGGGCCTCCACGGCGATCGCCGGGACCTCGGCGGTCTCACCCGTACGACCGTCCACGGCGTAGGCGCCCTCGGAGCCGAGCGTGACGACCGCGAGCGGTACGTACTCGGTCAGCGCGTGCGCCGCCGAGCGCGGGGAGTCGGCTCCGGTGTACCGCATCGCCTCCTGGGCGTTCGGCAGGAAGGCCTCGCAGTGTTCGAGGTCGGCCAGGCCCGCCAGGTCCCAGCGGCCGGTGTCGTCCCAGCCGACGTCCGCGAAGATGCGGGTGCCCGCGCGCGCGGACTCGGCGATCCACTGCGCGCGCGTGCCGGGCGTCAGCGAGGCGACGGCGGCACGCGCGCGGGGGGCGTGTTCCGGCGCGGGCTCCACCGGTGGCGGCTCGTGTCCGTGGCTGACCATCGTGCGCTCCCCCTCGTACGCCATGGAGACGGTGACGGGCGAGTGCCAGCCGGGCACGGTGCGCGACGGGGTCAGGTCGATGCCCTCGCCCTGTTCCAGCGCGTCCCAGCAGTACTCCCCGTAGTGGTCGTCGCCGAAGGCCGCCGCGAGGGAGGTCTTCAGGCCCAGCCGCGCGAGGGCGCTCGCCATGTTGGCGACACCGCCCGGGCTGGAGCCCATCCCGCGCGCCCAGGACTCGGTCCCACGCACCGGGGCGGAGTCGAGGCCCGTGAAGATGATGTCCAGGAAGACCGTGCCGGTGAGGTAGACGTCCCAGGGCGGGTCCTGCGGAGTGCGCAGCCCGGCGAGCGGGTCGACGTGGGCCTGGCAGAACGGTCGCTCTCCGTCGGACGCGATCACGGTGCGCTCCCTGAGGTGGTGCGGATCTGGCCAGTGTGCACCACAGCACCCACGAGCCGCCGACGGTCACGCCGGGGTCACCGCCCCCAAACCCCCGCTCGTCAAACGCGGGAGGGGCTGAATCCCAGAGGTGGAGGGGGCGAAGAGCGGGCTCGTCTACCCCCACTCACCCGTCACAAACAGAACGTGCCCCAGATCACACCGCCCCACCTTCTTCGCACCCCCACCCCCTTGATACAAATTGCCCGCGCGTTCCTGTCCGTCGACAGCCGCCCAACCCCCTTACCGAGCCGCTTCTTTCGCATGCCCTGGGAACGCCCGTGTCCGCCCGCACCACCACGCCCTGGCCCCTCGTCGCCCTTTTCACGGCCGGGTACCTCGCCGCGTACCTGCTGCCGACCACCGTCGGCAGACTGGACGCGGGCCTCCCGCTGTCGGCCACGCAGGCCGGTGCCATCGGCAGCGCGCTGCTGCTGAGTTCGGCGACGGCGGGCTTCCTGCTCGCCGCCCGGGTCGACCGCTTCGGCCCCCGCAGGCTCGCCCGAACGGGCCTGCTCCTCGCGGCCGTCGGCTACGGCACCGCCGCCCTCACCTCGGCCATCCCCCTGGTCATCGCGGGAGCGGTGGTCGGCGGCTTCGGTTCCGGTACGGCCACCACGGTCGCCGCCACCGGCGTGGCCGCCCAGCGCGACCCGCACCGCACCACCACCCTGGGCCTGCTCGGCGTATCCGGCCTCGCGGGCGCCCTGTATCTGACGATCCCCCACCTCGGTCCGGCGCACGGCCTCCCGCTCGCCGCGATCGCCTGCACCGCGCTGCTCGTACTGCCCCTGACCGGGCGCCTGCCCGCCCACGCGCCGGCGCCCCAGGCACTCCGCGCCGCCACCCCGCTCCCGCACCCCCGCTCCGGAGTCGTCCTCGCCGCCGCCATGCTCTGCTGGTCCCTCGCCCAGAACTCCCTCTGGGGCGTCAGCGGCCGCATCGGTCTGACCCAGGCGGGGCTGACCGAGGTCACGGTCGGCGCGGTCTTCGCGGTGGCGCTCGGCGCCGGACTGCTGGGCGTGGTCGGGGCGGGCGCGCTGGGCCCGCGGCTCGGCCAGGCCCTGCCGATCGGCGCGGGCACGGCGCTGATCGCCGGGTGCATCGCGCTGAGCGCGGCGGCGAGCGACCTGACGTCGTTCGCGACCGGCGAGATCGCCTGGAACACGCTCTACCCGGTGGTGCTCTCGTACGTGATCGGCCTCGCCGCCTCCCTGGACCAGCGCGGCCGGTGGGCGGTGCTCGTCGGATCCGCCTCCTCGCTCGGCACGGCGTGCGGCCCGCTCACCGGCAGTCTGCTCTCGGCGCGGACGGGTTACCCGGCGATGGGCGCGATCCTGGCACTCGGTCTGCTCGTCGTCACCGTCCCGATGACGGCGGTGGCGCTCCGCCCGAGGCGCGGCGTCCCGCAGGAACACCCGGTCGTCGAGATCCCGCTGGAGGCCGTACCCGCCCAGCGGACGGCGTACGACATGGCGGGACCCCGGCAGGCGGCAGCGGCAGCCACCCCGGGGCCCGGAACCGCCTGACTACTGCTCGAACGCGAGCTACTCGAACTCGTACGCGTCGACCTCGGCGATGTACCGGGCCCGCCGCTCCTCGTCGTGCTCCAGGAAGGACGCCTCGAAGGAGTTGCGGGCCAGCTCCCGCAGCCGCTCCTGGCCGAGCCCGAGCGCCTCGTGCACGGCGTGGAAGGTGTCGCCGACGTAGCCGCCGAAGTACGCGGGGTCGTCGGAGTTGACGGTGCACAGCAGCCCGGCGTCCATCATGGCGGGCAGCGGGTGGTCCTCCAGGATGTCGACGGCCCGCAGCCGTACGTTCGACAGCGGGCACAGCGTGAGCGGGATCCGCTCCCGCACCAGCCGCTCGACGAGCTCGGGGTCCTCCATGCAGCGCAGCCCGTGGTCGACGCGCTCGACGCCGAGCACGTCCAGCGCCTCGGTGATGTACGCGGGCGGGCCCTCCTCGCCGGCGTGCGCGACGCGCCGCAGACCGAGCGCGGCGGCGGCCTCGTACACCTCGCGGAACTTGACCGGCGGGTGGCCGACCTCGGCGGAGTCCAGGCCGATGCCGACGATCCGGTCGAGGTACGGCTTCGCGGCCTCCAGCGTCTCCATGGCCGACTCGGCGGACTCGTCGCGCAGGAAGCACATGATCAGCTGGGTGGAGATGCCGTGCGTCTCCTCGCTGCGGACCAGCGCGCGGTGCAGACCCTCCACGACGGTCCCCATGCCCACCCCGCGCACGAGGTGCGCCTGCGGGTCGAAGAAGATCTCCGCGTGCCGCACGCCCTGCGCGGCGGCCCGTGCCAGGTAGGCGTCGGCCAGGTCGGCGAAGTCCTGTTCCGTCCGCAGTACGGCCATGAGCTCGTAGTACAGGTTCAGGAACGACTGGAGATCGTCGAAGAGATACGCCTTGCGCAGCTCTTCGGTGTCCGCGTACGGCAGCGTGACGCCGTTGCGCGCGGCGAGCGCGAAGGCCAGCTCGGGTTCGAGGGTGCCTTCGATGTGGAGGTGCAGTTCAGCCTTGGGGAGGGACATCGAAGCATCGTACGGTCGCTTCCCGGCCGCCCCGGAATCGGCGCCCGGGCCCGAACGGTGTCACCCGCGCTCAGGCACCCGGCACCCGGCGTCGCCCCCGCCCGGGACCGGCACTCGGTGTCACCGGCGCTTGGGACCGGCACCCGGCGTCACCGGCGCCTGGGGACCGGCACCCTCACCAGATCGTGCGCCACCGTCAGGTCCCCCTCGAACCCCGCGGCCCGTGCCTGCCGCTCGAACTCTCCCCCGGACTCCGTCGGGGAGGTGCCCCCGGGATCGGAGTACCGCTGGCTGAAGTGCGTGAGCACGAGATGCCGTACGCCAGCCTCTTTCGCCACCCGACCCGCCTGACCCACCGTCAAATGGCCGTGGTCAACGGCGAGTTGGTGGTCTCCGTCCAGGAACGTCGACTCGATGACGAGCAGATCGCACCCCTCGGCGAGCGCGTACACCCCCTCGCACAGCCGGGTGTCCATGACGAACGCGAATCGCTGCCCGCGGCGCAGCTCGCTGACGTCGGCGAGCGACACCCCGGGAAGCGAGCCCTCCCGCTGCAGGCGCCCGACGTCCGGCCCCTTGATCCCGCGCTCGGCGAGCAGCTCCGGCAGCATCCGCCGACCGTCCGGCTCGACCAGCCGGTATCCGAAGGACTCGACGGGGTGGGAGAGCTTCCGCGCCTGAAGGGTGTACGACGGCGTGGACGCGAGCACACCGTCCGTGTCGACCGGCGCCTCCGTCAGGGCGACGGTCTCGCGGTAGGCGGTCGCGTACCGCAGCCGGTCGAAGAAGTGCTGCCCGGAGCGCGGATAGTGCGCGGTCACCTCGTGCGGGACGCGGTCGAGGTTGATGCGCTGGATCACGCCGGCGAGTCCGAGCGAGTGGTCGCCGTGGAAGTGGGTGACGCAGATCCGGTGCAGGTCGTGCGCGGCGACCCCGGCACGCAGCATCTGGCGCTGCGTGCCCTCGCCGGGGTCGAAGAGCAGTCCCTCGCCGTCCCACCGCAGCAGATAGCCGTTGTGGTTGCGGTGCCGGGTGGGGACCTGGCTGGCGGTGCCGAGGACCACCAATTCACGTGCGGACAAGGTCGGTTATCCCGGGGGCCACTGCATGCCGCGACCGCCCAGCACATGGGCGTGCGCGTGGAAGACGGTCTGGCCGGCGCCGCTGCCGGTGTTGAAGACGACGCGGTAGCTGTCCAGTTTCTCCTCGGCGGCGACCTCGCCGGCCTCGCGCAGCACGTCCGCGGCGACGCCGGGTTCGGCGGTCGCGAGCGACAGCGCGTTCGGATAGTGCACCCTGGGGATGACCAGGATGTGGGTGGGCGCCTGGGGGTTTATGTCGCGGAAGGCGACGGTCGTCTCGGTCTCCCGGACGAGGGTCGCCGGGATCTGCCCCGCGACGATCTTGCAGAACAGGCAGTCGTCCTGCGGCTCTCCTGTCATGCGTGTGCCTCCTCACGCCCGCTGATCATTACGCCCGCATGCTATCGGCCCGGACGGGCGGGCCGCCTGCGGCCGTGCCCGCCCGAAAGGGCGGGCGGGGGTCATCCGCCGCGAAGCGGCTGATCGGCCGCACCACGACGGCGCGGCGCCCGCCCGCGGGCGGTCACCCTCCGCCGACGTCACAACGGCGGCAGAGCGGGCGCGGTCTTCGCCGGGTTTTCCGTCAGGGCCGCCAGGGCGAGGCGGATCGCCTCGTCGAGTTGGGGGTCACGTCCGGCGGCGTGGTCCTGCGGGGCCTGGACGACCTCGACGTCCGGGTCGACGCCGTGGTTCTCCACGCCCCACTCGTAACCCTCCAGCCAGAACGCGTACTTGGGCTGAGTGACGAGCGTGCCGTCGACGAGCCGGTAGCGGCTGTCGATGCCGATCACCCCGCCCCAGGTGCGGGTGCCGACGACGGGCCCGATGCCCAGCGCCTTGATCGCCGCGTTGACGATGTCGCCGTCGGAGCCGGAGAACTCGTTGGCGACGGACACGACCGGGCCGCGCGGCGCGTCCCCCGGGTAGCTGTACGGCCGCATCCCGCGCGGCAGGTCCCAGCCCACGATGCGCCGCGCGAGCTTCTCGACGACCAGCTGGGAGGTGTGTCCGCCGCGGTTCTCCCGGACGTCCACGACCAGCCCCTCGCGGGCCACCTCGATCCGCAGGTCGCGGTGGATCTGGGCCCAGCCGGGCGCCTGCATGTCGGGCACGTGCAGATAGCCCAGGCGCCCGCCGGACTTCTCGTGGACGTAAGCGCGCCGGTCCGCGACCCACGCGTGGTAGCGCAGCGGCTCCTCGTCCGCGAGCGGTACGACCACGGCGTGCCGTACGTCGCCGCCGCCGGACGGGGAGAAGGTCAGCTCGACCGGCTTGCCCGCCGTGCCGACGAGCAGGGGTCCGGGCCCGGCCACCGGGTCCACCGGCTGCCCGGCGACCGCGACGACGGCGTCCCCGGCGCGCACCGCGACACCGGGCGCGGCGAGCGGCGCCCGCGCGTGCGGGTCGGAGGTCTCGGACGGGAGGATCCGGTCGATGCGCCAACTGCCGTCCGCGTGACGGGAGATGTCCGCGCCGAGCAGCCCCTGCGCCCGGTCGCCGCCGCCCCAACCGCCGCGCGGGGTGACGTAGGCGTGCGAGGTGCCGAGCTCGCCCTGCACCTCCCACAGCAGGTCCACGAGGTCGTCGTGGGTGGCGACGCGTTCCAGGATCGGCCGGTAGCGGTCGAGGATCCCCTCCCAGTCGGCCCCGCCCAGGTCCGGCCGCCAGAAGTTGTCCCGCATGAGGCGGCCCGTCTCGTCGTACATCTGCCGCCACTCGGCGGCCGGGTCGACGGTCTGCCGTACCCGCGAGAGGTCGACGGTGATGTTCGTGTCGCTCTCGTCGTCGTTCGAGGCGCGCCGGTCGCTGGGGACGACCTTGAGCTTGCCGTCGGTCCACAGCAGGACCCGCTTGCCGTCGCCGCTGACGGAGAAGTGGTCGGCGTCGGCGGCGAGGTGCTCGATGCGCTGCTGGACGAGGTCGTACCGCTCCAGCTCGGTCTTCAGGTCCGGGTCGTCCGGGGTGGCGCGGGAGGCGCCGAGCACACCGCGGACCGGATGGCGCAGCCACAGCAGCCCGTCCTTGGCGGCCCGCAGCGTCGAGTAGCGCGCGGCCTCGACGGGGAACGGCACGATCCGGTCGCCGAGGCCGTCGAGGTCGATCCGGGTGGTCGGGGCGCCCTCGCTGTCGGGCGTCTCGTCCTTGTCGGGCGCCTCGAAGGGGCGGCCGTGCCGCTGCGGCCCGAACGGGGACGGCGTGGTCGCGGCCAGCGTGATCAGGTAGGGCCGCGAGCCGCCGACGAACGCCAGGTCGAAGACGTGCTCGTCGTAGACGGGGTCGAAGGCGCGCGCCGACAGGAAGGCGAGGTGCTTGCCGTCCAGGGTGAAGGCGGGCGCGTAGTCCCGGAAGCGGAGCGGGGTCGCCTCGGTGACCGACAGGTCGGCGGTGTTGGCGAGCTTGAGCTGGCGCAGCGGGTCCGGGCCGGGGTGCGACCAGGCGAGCCACGCCGAGTCGGGCGAGAAGACCAGGCCGCTGACCTCGCCGTCCTCGCTGCGGTCGACCTCGCGCACCTCGCCGCTCTCACGCTCGACGAGCAGCACCCGTCCGTCGTGCGAGGCGACGGCGGCGCGGCTGCCGTCGGGCGCCACCGCGAGCCCGAGCACCCGCCCGAGCTGCCCGGCCGCGAGCCGGCGGGGGGTGGCCCCCGGCGCGACTCCCGTCGCCGGAGCGAACTCCAGGGCGTCGTCGCCCTCCGCGTCCGTCACCCACACCACGTACTCCTCGCCGTCCGCCCGGAAGGTGCGGGGCAGCCGGGCGCGTACGCCCTGTTCGGCGGCGAGGGCGCGGGCCGGCCCCGAGCGGTGGGTCACCCAGTGGACGGCGCCGCGCACGGAGATCGCGCTGCCGCGTCCGGTGTGGTCGGGCGCGGCGGCGGAGAACCAGCGCGAGGCGCTCACGGGGTGCGGCTGCTGGTCGACGCGCTGGCCGCCGAGCCGGATGTCCAGGCGCCGCGGCTCGGCGCCCTCCAGGTCGCCGAGGAGCCACAGCTCACCGGCCGACGCGTACACGACCCGCGTGCCGTCGGTCGCCGCGTGCCGGGCGTAGAAGCCGTCGAGCGGTGTGTGCCGTCGCAGGCCGGACCCGTCGGCGAGGGAGGAGTAGAGCGCCCCGACGCCCTCGTGATCGGACAGGAAGACGACGCGGTCCCCCACCCACGACGGGTACTCGAGATTCCCGTCGAGGTCCTCATGCAGCCGTACGAACCCCCCGTCGCCCTCCCGGTCGATCCACAGCTTGCCCGCCGTACCGCCGCGATAACGCTTCCACCAGGCGGCCTCGCGCCCCATGGGAGCGGACAGCAGCACCAGGCCGGGACCGCCGTGGGCGACATCGCCGACCGGCCCGTACGGAAGGGTCGTCGCGGGGCCGCCGTCGAGCGGGACGGCCCGGGCCCAGCTGCGCCGCAGGCTCGCCTGTCCCTGGGTGCTGAGTGCGAGCACCTGGCCGTCCGGGGTCCAGCCGCGCACCTGGGTGCGCGAACTTCCCCAGTACGTCAGCCGCTTGGCGGGGCCGCCGTCCAGGGAGGCGGCGTGCACCTCGGGTGCCCCGTCCCGCGTCGACGTCCAGGCGACGGTCGTTCCGTCCGGGGAGATGCGCGGGTGGTTCACCGGTACGTTGTCGGCGCTGATCCGCCAGGCGCGGCCGCCGCCGTCGAGCGGGGCGGCCCAGACGTCGTCCTCGGCGGTGAAGACGACCAACTCACCGTGCAGATGCGGAAACCTGAGATACGCGGAGGCTGCGGACTCTGTCACCCGATCACCCTATGCAGCGACAGCGCCCCCTGAAAGGGGTTTCGATCACTTGATCCGCGCCGGGACGGTCCGGCCGGGCGGCGACCCGGACGGGCACCCGGCAGGTCATCGGCCAGGTCACTTGCCCTGGGAGGGCCAGCAGGTGGGGTCGCCCTTGCACCACATGGTCTTCGTCACGGTGACGGTGACGGTGGGGTTGGGCTGCCCGTTCGTGGGGTGGTACGAGATGGGCGGATTCGGGGTGTTGGTGGCATCGCAGTTACCCAGCCCGCTCACGTGGAACCACTGCTTGCCACCCACCGTGGCGACCAGGTCCCCGCGGACGCACGCGCCGTCGACGGCCCGGGTGACCTTGCCCTTGACGGTGATGTCCCGCCCGTCGTCCGACTGCCCCTGGCAGTCGACGCTGGCGACCGTGTTCTCGGTTGGCGAGGGCGACTTCCCGGGCGTGTAGGCCTTGTTGGCGCCGCCGTACGAGGCCGTGCAGGTGAGCCAGCGCACGTTCACATGCTGCCGTTCGAGTTCCTTGGTCGCGGTCCGGTCGGTCGTGTACGCGACCGTGGCCGAACTCAGCCCGTTCCCCGGCTCGCACGCGGCCACACCGAACACCCCGGCCGCTCCGAGCCCGACGGCCGTCAACACCTGCCGACGCCCCGTCCGACGCCTAATACGCCTCAAAGCCCCCATGCACGGCAGCGTGCCACTCTCCCGCGAAGGGCGGTAGACCGCATGCGGCCACGATGGGGAGAACCACCCGAAGGAGGTCGCAGGAGGCGGCAAAACCCGTCTCAGCCGCGCAGCAGCAGCCACTCCTGGAGTTCCACGAGGTTCCCCTCGGGGTCCTTGAGATGGGCGACGCGCATGCGCTCGGTCATGGGGGCGGGCCCGTGCAACAGCGTCGCCCCACGCGAGACGATCTGCTCGCAGTACGCGTCCAGGTCGTCCACCCGCAACACCACGAGCGACCGATGCCCCGTCGCCAGGTCCCCCAGCTCACCTATCACCGCCGCCATCATCGACCGGTCCTGTATGGCGATCCCCGCCGAGCCGGTGGCGGGACTGAACTTCTCGTACGGCCCCTGCGCGGCGCCCGACTGCGGCTTGAGTCCGAGCACTTCGGCGTAGAAGCGGTAGCAGGCGGCGAAGTCCGAGACCAGCAGCCGTACTTGAGCGAGTTCCAAGGCGAGCCCCCGTGCCTGTCAGGACCAGCGGCCGCTGCGGGCCAGCAGCAGCGCCGTCGCCACGGTCCCGGCGGTCGATGTACGCAGCACGGTACGCCCCAGATGGAACGTCCTCGCGCCCGCACCGGTGAACAGCGCGACCTCCTCGGGAGAGATCCCGCCCTCGGGGCCGACGACCAGCACGATCTCCCCGGTGGAGGGGAGCTCGGCGGTCGCGAACGGCTCGGTGCCGAACTCCGTGTCCTCGTGCAGCACCGCCGCGAGATCGGCTTTGGCGAGAAGCGCGGCAACCTGCTTGGACGTCATCGCGTCCGCGACCTCGGGGAAGCGGACCCGGCGCGACTGCTTGCCGGCCTCCCGAGCCGTGGCACGCCACTTGGCGAGCGCCTTCAGGCCCCGGTCGCCCTTCCACTGCGTGATGCAGCGGGAGGCCGCCCAGGGGACGATCGCGTCCACGCCGGTCTCGGTCATGGTCTCCACGGCCAGCTCGCCCCGGTCACCCTTGGGCAGGGCCTGGACGACGGTGACACGGGGCTCCTCCGCCGGTTCCTCGGCCACCGAGTCCATCCGGACGATCAGCCGGTCCTTGCCCTCGGTGTCCAGCACCACACAGTCCGCCCAGCGCCCGGCCCCGTCGGTGAGGATGACGTCCTCGCCGGGCCGCAGCCGCTTCACGGAGACGGCGTGCCGCCCCTCGGGGCCGTCGAGGACATAGCGTCCGCCGCCGCCCGCGTCGAAGTGATCGACCACGAACACCGGCGCGGTCATCGGCCCGCACCCCCTTCCGGGGACTCCGGGAGAGACGACAACGCTGTCTTGGAGTCGGCGAGTTCGGCTTTCAGCACCTCCACGAGCTGACCGGCGGGCAGTTCGCGGGCCATGCGGTGGCCCTGTCCGGCCCACAGCGCCATGCCCTGCGCGTCGCCCGCCTGGGCGGCCGCCTTGCGCAGCGGGGAGGTGAGGTGGTGGACCTCGGGGTACGCGGCGGGCGCGTACGGGCCGTGCTCGCGCAGGAAGCGGTTGACCAGGCCGCGTGCCGGGCGGCCGGAGAACGCGCGCGTCAGCTCCGTGCGGACGAAGAGGGGGTTGGTCAGCGCCTGCTTGTGCACGGCGTTGGCGCCGGACTCGGGGGTGGCGAGGAACGCGGTGCCGAGCTGGGCCGCGCCGGCGCCCGCCGCGAGCACCGCGGCGATCTGGCTGCCGCGCATGATGCCGCCGGCCGCGACGATCGGGATCTGCACGGTCTCGCGGACCTGGGCGATCAGCGAGAGCAGTCCGATTCCCGTGCCGTCCGTCTCCGGGTTGTCGCGGTGGGTGCCCTGGTGGCCGCCCGCCTCGACGCCCTGGACGACGACCGCGGCGGCGCCCGCCCGCTGTACGGCCAGCGCCTCCTCGGCGGTCGTCGCGGTGACCATCGTCAGCGTGCCGGCGCGGGCGAGCGAGTCCAGGACGTCCCGGGTGGGGACGCCGAAGTGGAAGGAGACCACGGGCACCGGGTTGTCGAGAAGGACGGCGAGCTTGGCGTCGTAGCCGTCGTCGCGGCCGCTGTCCGGGTCGCCGAGCTCGGTCTCGTACCAGGCGGCCTCACCGGCGAGCTGGTTGGCGTAGACCTCGACCGCGGCGGGGTCCGCGTACTCGGGCTGCGGCATGAACAGATTGACCCCGAAGGGGCGGCCGGTGAGCCCCCGCAGCTGCTTGATCTCCTGGTACATGCCGTCGGCGGTCTTGTACCCGGCGGCGAGGAAGCCGAGCCCCCCGGCCTCGGACACGGCGGCCGCGAGCTGCGGCACAGCGACGCCGCCCGCCATGGGGGCCTGCACGATCGGGTGAGGGAAGAGATCGGTCAGTGCGGAGGACATGACGGCATGTTGTCACGTCCTCCGTACAAGTCCGAATCCGGCCTTCCGCCCGGCATACGCCAGGCGCAAAAGCACCTGTCACCGACCGTTGAACGCGTCCTTCAACCGCGAGAACAGCCCCTGCTGCCCCGGCTGGAACTGACCCGTGGGCCGCTCCTCGCCGCGCAGTTTGGACAGCTCCCGCAGCAGGCGTTCCTGCTCGGGGTCGAGCTTGGTCGGGGTCATCACCTCGACGTGCACGATCAGATCACCCCGGCCACCGCCCCGCAGGTGGGTGATTCCACGCCCGTGCAGCGGGATCGACTGCCCGGACTGGGTGCCGGGACGGATGTCGACCTCCTCCAGCCCGTCGAGGGTCTCCAGCGGCACCTTCGTACCGAGTGACGCGGCGGTCATCGGGATGGTGACCGTGCAGTGCAGATCGTCGCCGCGCCGCTGGAAGACGGCGTGCGGCAGCTCGTGGATCTCGACGTAGAGGTCACCGGCGGGGCCGCCACCGGGTCCGACCTCGCCCTCGCCGGCGAGCTGGATCCGCGTGCCGTTGTCGACACCGGCGGGGATCTTGACCGTCAGGGTCCGACGCGACCGCACCCGGCCGTCGCCCGCGCACTCGGGGCACGGCGTCGGGACGACGGTCCCGAAGCCCTGGCACTGCGGGCAGGGACGGGACGTCATGACCTGGCCCAGGAAGGACCGCGTCACCTGGGACACCTCACCGCGACCGCGGCACATGTCACACGTCTGGGCCGAGGTCCCCGGCGCCGCGCCCTCACCGTTACAGGTGGCGCAGACGACGGCCGTGTCGACCTGGATGTCCTTCGTGGTGCCGAAGGCCGCCTCGTCCAGCTCGATCTCGAGCCGGATCATGGCGTCCTGGCCCCGGCGCGTACGCGAGCGGGGCCCGCGCTGCGACGCCGTGCCGAAGAAGGCGTCCATGATGTCCGAGAAGTTCCCGAAGCCGCCCGCGCCGAAGCCGCCGGCGCCCGCGCCGCCCGACTGGGACAGCGGGTCGCCGCCGAGGTCGTAGACCTGCTTCTTCTGCGGGTCCGACAACACCTCGTACGCGGCGTTGATCTCCTTGAACCGCTCCTGCGTCTTCGGATCGGGGTTGACGTCCGGATGCAGCTCGCGAGCGAGCCTCCGGAACGCCTTCTTGATCTCGTCCTGGGACGCGTCGCGGCGCACGCCGAGTACGGCGTAGTAGTCCGTGGCCACTTACGACTCCGCCAGGATCTGTCCGACGTACCGTGCCACCGCTCGTACCGCTCCCATCGTTCCCGGGTAATCCATGCGCGTGGGCCCTACCACGCCGAGTTTGGCTACTGCCTCGCCGCCCGAACCGTAGCCGACGGAGACGACGGACGTGGAGTTGAGTCCCTCATAGGCGTTCTCGTGACCGATCCGTACGGTCATGCCCGAATCCCCGGCCTCCCCAAGCAACTTGAGGAGCACGACCTGCTCCTCCAGCGCTTCGAGCACCGGCCGGATGGTGAGAGGGAAGTCATGTCCGAAGCGGGTGAGATTGGCGGTACCGCCGATCATCAGCCGCTCCTCGGTCTCTTCGACCAGCGTCTCCAGGAGAGTGGAGAGCACCGTCGCGACCGTACCCCTGTCCTCCGCCTCGAAGGCGTCCGGCAGGTCCTGCACCAGCTGCGGGACGTCCGCGAAGCGGCGGCCCGCGATCCTGCTGTTGAGCCGGGCCCGCAGATCCGCGAGCGAGGTCTCCCCGAACGGCACCGGGCAGTCGATCATGCGCTGCTCGACCCGGCCGGTGTCCGTGATCAGCACCAGCATCACGCGCGCGGGGGCGAGCGACAGCAGCTCCACGTGCCGCACCGTCGAGCGCGTCAGCGAGGGATACTGCACGACGGCGACCTGCCGGGTGAGCTGGGCGAGCAGCCGGACCGTCCGCCCCACCACGTCGTCGAGGTCGACGGCGCCGTCGAGGAAGTTCTGGATGGCGCGGCGCTCCGGCGCGGTCATCGGCTTCACGCCCGCGAGCTTGTCGACGAAGAGCCGGTAGCCCTTGTCGGTGGGGATGCGCCCGGCGCTGGTGTGCGGCTGGGCGATGTAGCCCTCGTCCTCCAGCGCGGCCATGTCGTTGCGGACCGTCGCCGGGGAGACCCCGAGGCGGTGCCGCTCGGTGAGCGCCTTGGAACCGACCGGCTCCTCGGTCCCCACGTAGTCCTGGACGATGGCGCGCAGCACTTCGAGCCTGCGTTCACTGAGCATCGCGCACACCTCCAGAATTTCGTCCCGTGGTCCTGGTGACCTTCGGCCTGGCACTCAGCGCACACGAGTGCCAGCGTTCCCCGGCCCAGTGTACGGCCGTGGGGTACGGCCCCGGCAAGGGCGGCCCCGCCAGGTCGTGCGCGGGACGATCGCACAGCTAGCGTCTGGGTATGAGCGTGACTTGGGAAGAGCCGGGATGGGAACGGGTGGCACCCCGGGTCGGGCGGCGGCGGCTTCCGGTCTGGGACTGCACGGCCGGGCTCGTGGTGGGCGAGGGCGCGGCGCTGATGATCGACGCCGGGTCGAGCCTGCGGGAGGGCGCGCTGCTGCGCACCGAGGCGCGGCGGCTGCTCGGCCCGGAGCGCCGCGTGACGCACCTCGCACTCACGCACCCCCACTTCGACCACGTCTTCGGTGCGGCGGCGTTCGCGGGTGTGGAGGTGTACGGGGCGGTCGGACTGGACACCGTCCTCGCGCACGACCGCGAGGAGCTGCGCGCGGACGCCGTACGCAACGGTCTCGACCCGGACGAGGCGGCGGAGGCCGCGGACCTTCTGGTGCACCCGCGCCACCTGGTGTCCGGCGAGTGGACCCTGGACCTGGGCGGCGGGGTCCAGGTGCTGCTGGCGAACGTGGGTCCGGGTCACACGGGCCACGACCTGGTGGTCCTGGTCTCCGGATCGGCGTCGTCACCGGAGATCGTCTTCTGCGGCGACCTGGTGGAGGAGTCGGGCGAACCCCAGGCGGGTCCCGACGCCGTTCCCTCCCACTGGCCGGCCGCCCTGGACCGGCTGCTCGACCTCGGCGGGGCGGACGCGGTGTACGTGCCGGGGCACGGGGCAGTGGTGAATGCGGCGTTTGTCCGTGCGCAGCGGGACGCGTTGGCGACACGTTTCGGCGTGTCCTCGTAGCGGGCCGGGGACTTCTCCTATCGTCATCCGAATGCGCCAGTACTCTCCGGACCTGACCCCGCCGTGGAAGAAGCCCCAGCCCGTGCCCGAGGTCCCCGCGGATCCCGGCCTGGTGGTCGAGGAGCCCGACACCGGCTTCTGCGGCGCGGTGATCCGCTGCGAGGCGGGCACGGTGACCCTGGAGGACCGCTTCGGCAAGCACCGGGTGTTCCCGCTGGAGCCGCGGGGGTTCCTGCTGGAGGGCCGGGTGGTGACGCTCGTACGGCCCGCTTCGGGGCCGGCACGCCCCACCCGCACGGCATCCGGTTCGGTCGCCGTCCCCGGCGCCCGCGCCCGGGTGGCCCGCGCGAGCCGCATCTATGTGGAGGGCCGCCACGACGCCGAACTGGTCGAGCGGGTGTGGGGCGACGACCTGCGCATCGAGGGCGTGGTCGTCGAGTACCTGGAGGGCATCGACGACCTCCCGTCGATCGTCGCGGACTTCGACCCGGGCCCGGACGCACGGCTGGGCGTCCTCGTCGACCACCTCGTCCCCGGCACCAAGGAGTCCCGTATCGCGGAGTCGGTCACGAGCGAGCACGCGCTCGTGGTGGGCCACCCGTACATCGACATCTGGGAGGCGGTGAAGCCGTCGTCCGTGGGCATCGCGGGGTGGCCGCGCGTGCCCCGTGGCCAGGACTGGAAGACGGGCGTCTGCCGCGCCCTGGGCTGGCCGGAGAACACCGGCGCCGCCTGGCAGCACATCCTGTCCCGCGTCCGCTCCTACAAGGACCTGGAGCCGGAACTCCTGGGCCGGGTGGAGGAGTTGATCGATTTCGTCACGGCCAACGGCGCCGTGTGACGGGGGGCGGTGTCCCGAAGTCGGCTGCCATGGGATCCACGGACACTCCGGGTCTCAGTCCACCAGATCCCTGACCACGGCATCTGCGAGCAGCCGCCCGCGCAGCGTCAGGACGGCGCGACCGGCCTCGTACGGAGCGGCTTCGAGGAGGCCCTCCGACAGCGCCCGGCGGGAGGCGGTGAGGCCGTCGGGGCGGAGCAGGGACAGCGGGCAGCCCTCGCGGAGGCGGAGTTCCAGGAGGATCCGCTCCACGCGGCGGTCCTCCTCGGAGAGGAGTTCGCGGCCGGCGCCCGGGGAGCGGCCGGAGGCCAGCGCCGCCGCGTACGCGCCCGGGTGCTTGACGTTCCACCAGCGCACCCCGCCCACGTGGCTGTGGGCGCCGGGACCCGCGCCCCACCAGTCGGCGCCGCGCCAGTACAGCTCGTTGTGCAGGCAGCGGCCGGCCTCCGAAGTGGCCCAGTTGGAGACCTCGTACCAGTCGAAGCCCGCCGCCGACATCACCTCGTCCGCGATGAGGTAGCGGTCGGCGTGGACGTCGTCGTCCGTCATCGGGACCTCGCCGCGGCGGATGCGGCGGGCGAGCTGGGTGCCCTCCTCGACGATCAGGGCGTACGCGGAGATGTGGTCGGGCCCGGCGCCGAGCGCGGCCTCCAGGGACGCGCGCCAGTCGTCGTCGGACTCCCCGGGCGTGCCGTAGATCAGGTCCAGGTTCACATGCTCGAAGCCCGCCGCGCGTGCCTCGGCGACGCAGGCCTCGGGGCGGCCGGGGGTGTGCGTGCGGTCGAGCACCTTCAGTACGTGCTGCCGGGCGCTCTGCATGCCGAAGGAGATCCGGTTGAAGCCCCCGGCCCGCAGGGTCGCCAGATACGCCGGGTCGACCGACTCCGGATTCGCCTCCGTGGTGATCTCCGCGTCCTCCGCCAGCCCGAACTCGTCGCGGATCGCCCCCAGCATCCGTACGAGATCGCCGGCGGCCAGCAGCGTCGGCGTGCCGCCCCCGACGAAGACCGTGCGGACGGGGCGCGGGTCGTCGCCTAGGACCTTGCGGGCGAGGCGGACCTCGTCGATCAGCGTCTCCGCGTAGTTGTCGCGGGAGGCGAGCACGCCTCCGGTGCCCCGCAGCTCGGTCGCCGTGTAGGTGTTGAAGTCGCAGTAGCCGCAGCGGGTCGCGCAGTACGGCACGTGCAGATAGAACCCGAGGGGCCGCTCGGCCGCCCCGGCCAGGGCGTGCGCGGGCAACGCCCCGTCGTCGGGGACGGGCTCACCGTCGGGGAGTGCGGAAGGCATGCCCTCCATTGTCCAGCACGGACGACGGTACTCAGCCCGTCCGGCGTCCGGGGCCGCGCGCGAAGCCCTACAAGGGGGCTGGGGGCGGAGGCCTCAGAGACGGGACGGGTAGGGGCGGGAGGCCTCAGAGAGGGGACGGCTAGGGGCGGAGGCCTCAGATGCGCGGCGGCAAGGGGCGGAGGGCGCGAAGCCCGGTCCGCTACTCGGCCTGGAGCACCAGCAACGCCAGGTCGTCCTCGGGAGGCCCCGCCCCGAACTCGTGCACCAGCCTGCGGATCCGCTCCGCGATCGGCTCGGCGCTCAGCCCGGCGCACCCCGCGAGCGCCTTCGCCAGCCCGTCGTCGTCATCGAACTGACGCGGCCCGTTGCGCCGCTCCGTCACCCCGTCCGTGACACACAGCACAGTGTCCCCGGGGTGCAGCTCGAACGTCTCGGAGATGTACCCGGCGTCCTCGAAGACGCCGAGCAGGGTCTGCGGCCGCGCCACCTCCCGTACGGCACCGTCGGGACCGAGCAGCAGCGGCAGCGGATGTCCGGCGGAGGCGATGGTGCAGCGCACACCGCCGTCGAAGGGGACGAGCTCGCCGTACAGCATGGACAGGAAACGCGTCTGCGGCCCGAGGTCCGCGCCGAGCCCCGGGCCGCCCGCCGCCACCAGTGCCCGGGCCGCCGCGTCCGCCGCCTCGGTCGCGTCGTCGAGCAGGAGCTGGTTGAGGCGGTCGAGGACGTCCGCGACGTCGTAGCCCTCGCGGGCCAGCAGCCGCAGCCAGGGCCGGGCGAGGCCGATCACGACGGCTGCCTCGGGCCCCTTGCCCTGGACGTCGCCCACCGCGAAGCACCAGCGTCCGTCGCCCGCCGGGAAGAGGTCGTAGAAGTCGCCGCTGGGCCCGCCCTTGTCGAGCGGCTCGTACACCAGGGCGCTGCGCACCCCGGGGATCTCGGCGACCGCGCCGGGCAGCAGGCCACGCTGGAGCACCCGGCTGATGGTGGCCTGGCGCGCGTACTGCCGGGCCGCGCCGATGGCGAGGGCGATACGGCGGCTGAGGTCCTCGACGAGCCCGGTGATCTCGTCGGCGAAGCCGGTCAGGCCGGCCCGCCCGATGACGAGCGTGCCCAGCGGCCGGCCGCCCGCGATCAGCCGGTACGCGAGCGCCGCCCCGCTCGCCCCGCGCCCGCCCAGCGCCTCACCGGGCCAGGGCACGGGGACGGCCCGCGAGCGTACGGAGTCGGGCAGTCGCGGCGGGTCCTTCTCCAGGGCGCCGCGCAGCTCCTCGATGCGGTTCTCGCTGCCGTGCCAGACGCGGGCGAGCCGGGGGCCCAGGGCGAAGCCGAGGCCGCCCGCCCGGTCGGTGGCCTCGTCCTCCAGCCACACCGCGCACCAGTCGGCGAGCCGCGGCACGATCAGCTGCCCGGCGAGCGCGGCCACCAGGTCCTCGTCGAGCTGCCCGGCCAGCAGGTCCGAGGCCTCGGCGAGGAAGGAGAGGGCGCCGCGATTGAGCCAGTCCTGGCCTTGGCGGGGGTTCCGGCCGGGCTCGGGCGCGTGTATTTCGGGGGCGAGCAGCTCGAAGGCGAGGGCCTCGGGGGCGGGCTTCTCAGGGGCGGGCATCTCCGGGCCGGTCATCCCGAGCGCAGGCACCTCAGGGGCCGTCACCCCAAGGGCGGGCCCCTCCGGCCCGGGTATCTCGGGGGTCAGCGTCTCGCCGCCCCGCAGCCCGCTCCCAAGGGCCTGCCCACCGGCGTACGCCTCTGTCTCCGCCCTCTCCTCCGCCCTCTCCGTCCCCTTCTCCGACCTCTTCTCCACGGCGTTCTCGAACCCACCGACGTCCGCAAGAGCGTCGGCGCACGCATCCCCGCCCCCGCCCACCGGCAGCCGCGCCCACACGGTCTTCACGCCCGGCCGGTACGTGATCCCCCAGGCCTCGGACAGCGCGGCCACGAGCCGTAACCCCCGCCCGTACTCCGGTGTGCCGTAAGGCCGTTCGACGCTGTCGTCGCGTACCCCGCGTGCGGGATGGTGGTCGGAGACCTCGACGACCAGCGGCCCCGGGGGGCCGTCGTCCGGGCTGTCGAGGTGACACAGCAGTTCCACGTCGGTGCCCGCGTGCACGACGGCGTTGGTGACGAGTTCGCTGACCACGACGACGGCGTCGTCGGTGAGCCGGTCGTCGATGACCTCGGCGACGGGCAGGGCGCGTTCCACCCACTCGGCGAGTACGCCGCGCACGAAGCGGCGGGCGGCGCCGGGAGCGAGCGGAGTGCCCGGCAGCGAGGTGTGGGCCATGGCTCGCCGGCCGGCGCGGTGGTGCGCGGGTGCGTCGGGGGCACGCGCCATGGACTCCCGTTGCGTCGGAATGGCCCCCACTGTGCAGCTCCCTGAGCAGATCGGACGAATACGCCTCAGGCGATGCGGACAGAGTGACAGACTGGCCACGCCCATAAGCGCCGAGTTACCGAAGTGGGCCGCCATGAGTGAGAACAGTGGTATGCATGCGCTCGAAGACGGACAGATTCGAGCATCGGATCTGCGTCCGCTGCTCGCCGCGATGACCGCCGCGCGGGACGGTGACTTCACCAAGGTGCCGGAGACCGGGCACGGGCTGGTGGCCGATCTGAGCACGATGTTCAACCAGATCATGGACCGCAGCACCCACTTCAACTCCGAGGTGCAGCGCGTCCGGCGGGAGCTGGTCCGGCACGGGCGGCTCGACGAGCGTCTTTCGGCCAGCCCGGGCCAGGGCAGCTGGACGACCCGCGTCAACGACGTGAACCAGCTCCTCGACGCGCTCGTCGCCCCCGCCGCGAACGCGACGCGCGTCCTGGACGCGGTGGCCGGCGGCGATCTCACCCAGCGCGTCGATCTGCACGACGGCAATCGCCAGCTCCGCGGCGACCTGCGCCGGCTGGGCCGCGCGGTCAACAAGATGGTCGACCAGCTCTCCCTGTTCACCGGCGAGGTCACGCGGGTCGCCCGTGAGGTCGGCACCGAGGGACGGCTCGGCGGCCGCGCCAAGGTGACGGGTCTGTCCGGGAGTTGGCGGGACGTGACCGAGGCGGTCAACACGATGGCGTCCCGGCTGACGGCCCAGGTGCGGGACATCGCCCTGGTGACCACGGCGGTGGCGCGCGGCGACCTGACCCGTACGGTGACCGTCGAGGCGACCGGCGAGCTGCTGGAACTGAAGCTCACCGTGAACACGATGGTCGACCAGCTGTCCGCCTTCGCCGACGAGGTGACCCGGGTGGCCCGCGAGGTCGGCACGGAGGGGCAGTTGGGCGGCCGGGCCCAGGTGCGAGGCGTGTCGGGGGTCTGGAAGGACCTCACCGACAACGTCAACTTCATGGCCTCGAACCTGACCTCCCAGGTCCGCAACATCGCCCAGGTCACCACGGCCGTCGCCAACGGCGACCTGAGCCAGAAGATCACGGTCGACGCGAAGGGCGAGATCCTCGAACTCAAGTCGACGATCAACACCATGGTCGACCAGCTCTCCGCCTTCGCCGACGAAGTCACCCGCGTCGCCCGCGAGGTCGGCACCGAGGGAAACCTCGGCGGCCGGGCGCAGGTGCGCGGAGTGTCGGGCGTCTGGAAGGACCTCACCGACAACGTCAACTTCATGGCCCTGAACCTGACGTCGCAGGTACGGAACATCGCCCAGGTGACGACCGCCGTCGCCAACGGCGACCTCTCGAAGAAGATCACCGTCGACGCGCGCGGCGAGATCCTGGAGCTGAAGGACACCGTCAACACGATGGTGGAGCAGCTGCGCGCCTTCGCCGACGAGGTGACCCGGGTGGCCCGCGAGGTCGGCACCGACGGCCGGCTCGGCGGGCGCGCCCAGGTGCTCGGCGTCTCCGGCGTGTGGCGCGACCTCACCGACAACGTCAACTACATGGCCGACAACCTGACATCACAGGTGCGGAACATCGCCCAGGTGGCCACCGCCGTGGCCCAGGGCGACCTCTCCAAGAAGATCGACGTGGACGCGCGCGGCGAGATCCTCGAACTGAAGACCACCATCAACACGATGGTCGACACCCTCTCCTCCTTCTCCTCCGAGGTCACCCGGGTGGCCCGCGAGGTGGGTTCCGAGGGCCAGCTCGGCGGCCAGGCACGGGTCGAGGGCGTGTACGGCACCTGGAAGCGCCTCACGACGAACGTGAACGAGCTCGCCTCCAACCTCACCACCCAGGTCCGCGCGATCGCCGAGGTGGCCTCCGCGGTGGCCCAGGGCGACATGTCCCGCTCCATCACCGTGGAGACCCAGGGCGAGGTCGCCGAGCTGAAGGACAACATCAACCTGATGGTGGCCAACCTCCGCGAGACCACCCGCGCGAAGGACTGGCTGGAGTCGAACCTGGCCCGTCTCGCCGCGCTGATGCAGGGCCACCGGGACCTGATGGAGGTCGCCGACCTGATCCTGCGCGAGCTGACCCCGCTGGTGAACGCGCAGTACGGCGCCTTCTTCCTGGCCGACCCGGAGGAGGACGGGGCCTCGCTGCACACGGCCGTCCCCGCCAAGGGGCTGGCCTTCATCGCCGGATACGGCTCGGCGCAGGGCGCGACCGTCGACACGGGCGGCATGCCGGTGCACGGGCTGGTGCGGCAGGCCGCGCGGGAGAAGAAGCGGATCCTCGTCGAGGAGGCCCCGCCGGACTACATCAAGATCAACAGCGGTCTGGGCGAGGCGGCCCCGGCGAGCGTCGTGATCATCCCGATCCTCTTCGAGGACAAGCTGCTCGGCGTCATCGAACTCGCTTCCTTCTCCCGCTTCTCCGACGTCCACCTGGCCTTCTTCGACCAGTTCGTGAACACCATCGGCGTCGCCATCAACACCATCATCGCCAACTCCCGTACCGAGTCGCTGCTCGGCGAGTCCCAGCGGCTGGCCATCCAGCTGCAGGACCGTTCGGACGAACTCCAGTCACAGCAGGCGGAGTTGCAGCGCTCGAACGCCGAACTGGAGGAGAAAGCGGCCCTCTTGGCGACCTCGTCGCAGTACAAGTCGGAGTTCCTGGCGAACATGTCGCACGAACTGCGCACGCCCCTCAATTCGCTGCTGATCCTCGCCCGCCTCCTCTCCGACAACCCGGACGGCCATCTCTCCGACCAGGAAGTCCAGTTCGCCACGACCATCCACCGCTCGGGCTCCGACCTCCTCCAGCTCATCAACGACATCCTGGACCTGTCGAAGATCGAGGCGGGCCGCATGGACGTACGCCCGAAGCGGCTCCCGCTCATCAAGCTGCTCGACTACGTCCACGCCACCTTCCGCCCGCTCACCATCGACCGGGGGCTCGCCTTCGAGGTGGCGGTCGGCGAGGACGTACCGCGCGAGATGTACTCCGACGAGCAGCGGCTCCAGCAGATCCTGCGCAACCTGCTCTCGAACGCCATCAAGTTCACCGCCAGCGGCCGGGTCGAGCTGCGCGTCAACCGCATCAAGGACCCGGAGCACCTCTACACCCGCGAGAACAGCGACGACGTGATCGCCTTCGCGGTCAGCGACACCGGTATCGGCATCGCCGCGGAGAAACTCCCGGTCATCTTCGAGGCGTTCCAGCAGGCCGACGGCACCACCAACCGCAAGTACGGCGGCACCGGCCTCGGCCTGTCCATCAGCCGGGAGATCGCCGGACTGCTCGGCGGCCGGATCATCGCGGAGAGCAAGCCCGGCAAGGGTTCCACCTTCACCCTGTACGTCCCTGTCGTGAGCCCCGGGCACGCGGCGACGGGGCCCGCCCCCGAGGACCGTCCGGCAGCCGTGCCCGAGCAGCTGTCCAGCGAGCCGTACACCGCGCACGACACCGACGACACCTGGCCGACGCCCACCAAGCTGGAGGCCTGGAAATCCGGCAGGGCGGGCCAAGTACTGCCGGGGCGACGGGTGTTGATCGTGGACGACGACATCCGCAACGTCTTCGCGCTCACCCATGTCCTGGGCCGCGTCGGCATGCCCGTCCTGTACGCGGAGAACGGCCGCGAGGGCATCGAGACCCTGGAGCGCAACCCCGACGTCGAACTCGTCCTGATGGACATCATGATGCCGGAGATGGATGGGTACGAGACGATCTCCGCCATCCGGCGCACCCCCCGCTGGACCGGCCTGCCCATCGTCGCGCTGACCGCGAAGGCGATGCCCGGCGACCGCGAGAAGTCCATCGCCCGGGGTGCCAACGACTACGTACCGAAGCCGGTGGACGTCGACCAGCTCCTCACGGTCGTCTGCGCCCTCCTCGACGCGGAGAGCACGGACGGCCTGGAGCGGAGCGGTGCCAACGGCGCGGTGGTACCGGGACCGAGCACATCAGGGGAGCCCACGGTTCCGCCGACGACTGAGTGAGGCACAGTCACCATGAGCGCTGAGGAAACGACCGACGAGCGCGCCAGCATCCTCCTGGTCGACGACATGGAGGACAACCTGATCGCGCTGGAGGCCGTCCTGGGGTCCCTCAACGAGCCGCTGGTGCGCGCGCGTTCGGGCGAGGAGGCGATGAAGGCCCTGCTGCGGCAGCGGTTCGCCGTCGTGCTGCTCGACATCCGGATGCCGGGCATGGACGGCTTCGAGACCGCCGCGAACATCAAGCGGCTCGACCAGACGAAGGACGTCCCGATCATCTTCCTGACCGGCACGGACGCCGACGCGGGCTATGCCTTCCGCGGCTACGCGACCGGCGCCGCCGACTATCTGACCAAACCCTTCGACCCCTGGGTGCTGCGCGCCAAGGTCACCGTCTTCCTCGACCTCCACCGCAAGAACCAGCAGCTGGAACGCATGCTCGCCCGCGAACAGGAACAGTTCGACGAACTCGCCGGCCGCCTCAGGAAGATCGAGACCCTCATGGCGGCCAGCAGCCTCCAGGACGTCTTCGATCTACGCCACCAGGTACGGCAGATGGAGGAACTGCTACGGGAGATGCGCCGGGGACGAGGCAGGTAACGCCCCGCCCCCGCAGACCGGTTGAGATCACGCCGTGCCCCCGCGAGCCGCCGAGATCACGCCTCGCGTGTCCCCGCGTACATCTCGTCGATCAGGTGCTTGGCTGCATCCCCGCGGGGGACGACCCCCGCACCCCCAGCAGGCCCCGGGGCGCCCCCGTCCGCACGGCTATGCCTCGCGCGTCCCCGCGTACATCTCGTCGATGAGGTGCTTGTACTCCCGCTCCACGACCGGGCGCTTCAGCTTCAGGCTGGGGGTGATCTCGCCGTGTTCGACGTCGAGGTCGCGCGGGAGGAGGCGGAACTTCTTGATGGTCTGCCAGCGCTGGAGGCCGTCGTTGAGTTCCTTGACGTAGCCCTCGATCAGGGCGACCGTGGCGGGCGCGGCGACGACATCGGCGTACGACTTGCCCGCGAGGCCGTTCTCCTTCGCCCAGTCCAGGATGGACGGCTCGTCGAGGGCGATGAGCGCGGTGCAGAAGTTCCGGTCGGCGCCGTGCACGAGGATGTTGGAGACGTAGGGGCAGACGGCCTTGAACTGGCCCTCGACCTCGGCCGGCGCGATGTACTTGCCGCCGGAGGTCTTGATGAGGTCCTTCTTGCGGTCCGTGATGCGCAGGTAGCCGTCGGGGGACAGCTCGCCGATGTCGCCGGTGTGGAACCAGCCGTCCGCCTCCAGGACCTCGGCGGTCTTCTCGGGCAGCCCGTGGTAGCCCTCCATGATGCCGGGGCCGCGCAGCAGGATCTCGCCGTCGTCGGCGATGCGCACCTCGGTGCCGGGCAGCGGCTTGCCGACCGTGCCGGTGCGGTACGCCTCGCCGGGGTTCACGAAGGAGGCCGCGGACGACTCGGTCAGGCCGTAGCCCTCCAGGATGTGGATGCCGGCGCCGGCGAAGAAGTAGCCGATCTCGGGCGCGAGGGCCGCGGAGCCGGAGACACAGGCGCGCAGGTTGCCGCCGAACGCCTCGCGGATCTTGGCGTAGACGAGCGCGTCGGCGACCTTGTGCTTGGCGCCGAGCGAGAAGGGGACGGAGGCGGTGCCGGTGCGGCGGAAGTTGTCCTGGCTGACCTTCGCGTACTCGCGGGAGACCTCGGCGGCCCACTGGAAGATCTTGTACTTGGCGCCACCGCCTGCCCGCGCCTTGGCCGCGACCCCGTTGTAGACCTTCTCGAAGATGCGCGGCACGGCGGCCATGTACGTCGGCTGGACGACCGGCAGATTCTCGATGATCTTGTCCACGCGGCCGTCGACGGCGGTGACGTGCCCGACCTCGATCTGGCCGGAGGTGAGCACCTTGCCGAAGACGTGCGCGAGCGGCAGCCACAGGTACTGCACGTCGTCCTGGCCGACGAGGCCGGTCGCGGCGATCGCCCTCGCCATGTACGACCAGTTGTCGTGCGGGAGACGGACACCCTTGGGTCGGCCCGTGGTGCCGGAGGTGTAGATGAGGGTCGCGAGCTGGTCGGCGGTGATCGCGCCGACCTTCTCCTTGATCAGATCGGGGTTCTTCTCCAGATAGGCGGCACCCCGCGCCTCCAGTTCGGCCAGCGTGAGGACCCAGTCACCGGTCTCGACACCGGCGGGGTCGATGACCACGACATGCGTGAGCTCAGGCAGCTCGGCGCGCTTCTCCCGCGCCTTGGCGAGCTGCGCCGCGTCCTCCGCGATCAGCACCTTGCTCTCGGAGTCGGAGAGGATGAACGCCGACTCCTCGGCGTTGGTCTGCGGATACACGGTCGTCGTGGCCGCGCCCGCGCACATGATGCCGAGGTCGGCCAGTATCCACTCGACCCGCGTGGAGGAGGCGAGCGCGACGCGCTGCTCCGGCTGCACCCCCAGCTCGATCAGACCGGCCGCGATGGCGAAGACCCGCTCGGCTGCCTGCGCCCAGCTCAGCGACTTCCATTCGTCCGGGCCCTCACCGGAGGCCGGTGGCACGGGGTAACGGTAGGCCTCGGCGTCCGGCGTAGCCGCCACGCGCTCCAGGAAGAGGGCCGCCACGGACGGCGGACGGTTCTCGATCAGGGTCTGTGTGTCGCTCACGACATCCTCCGGGGCCCGCGACAGTGCGTGCGACTGGCTCGATCGACTGCTGTGCGGCTGGCTGGGTTGCGGCTGTGTTTTCACTCGCATGCTGTTGTTTAACTCGCGAGTAACTATCGAGCAGAGATCAGAGTAGAGCGCGTCCGCCCGGCGCGTAAGAGGCGGCGGCCTGTCACTTCCTACAGAGCGCAACGTTACGCACGCGTAGGGGCCCGTCGCACTGTCACGCGACGAGCCCCTCTTCTGCCCCGTTTTGCTCCGATGGGCGGCGGCCTGGAACGGAGTCCGCCCCCCGCCGCGTCGGCTACTTCTTGCCCTTGGCCGACCCACCGCTGTCGTCGCTGGACAGAACGGCGATGAAGGCCTCTTGCGGAACCTCCACAGAGCCCACCATCTTCATCCGCTTCTTGCCTTCCTTCTGCTTCTCCAGCAGCTTCCGCTTGCGGGAGATGTCACCGCCGTAGCACTTGGCGAGGACGTCCTTGCGGATGGCGCGGATGGTCTCGCGGGCGATGACCCGGGAGCCGATGGCCGCCTGGATGGGCACCTCGAAGGCCTGCCGCGGGATCAGCTCGCGCAGCTTGGCGACGAGCCGCACACCGTAGGCGTACGCCTGGTCCTTGTGGGTGATCGCCGAGAACGCGTCGACCTTGTCGCCATGCAGCAGGATGTCGACCTTGACCAGGCTGGAGGTCTGCTCGCCGGTGGGCTCGTAGTCGAGCGAGGCGTAGCCGCGGGTCTTGGACTTCAGCTGGTCGAAGAAGTCGAAGACGATCTCCGCGAGCGGCAGCGTGTAGCGGATCTCGACCCGGTCCTCGGACAGATAGTCCATGCCGAGCAGAGTGCCGCGCCGGGTCTGGCACAGCTCCATGATCGAGCCGATGAACTCGGAGGGCGCGAGGATCGTGGCGCGCACGACGGGCTCGTACACCTCACTGATCTTCCCCTCGGGGAACTCGCTCGGGTTGGTGACCGTGTGCTCGGTGCCGTCCTCCATGAGCACGCGGTACACGACGTTCGGCGCGGTGGCGATGAGATCGAGTCCGAACTCACGCTCGAGCCGCTCGCGGATCACATCGAGGTGCAGCAGCCCGAGGAAGCCGACGCGGAAGCCGAAGCCCAGCGCCGCCGAGGTCTCCGGCTCATAGACCAGCGCGGCGTCGTTGAGCTGCAGCTTGTCGAGCGCGTCGCGCAGCTCGGGGTAGTCCGACCCGTCCAGCGGATACAGCCCGGAGAAGACCATGGGCTTGGGGTCCTTGTACCCGCCGAGCGCCTCGGTCGCGCCCTTGTGCAGGGTGGTGATGGTGTCACCGACCTTGGACTGCCGGACGTCCTTCACACCGGTGATCAGATAACCGACCTCACCGACACCGAGCCCGTCGGCGGGCAGCATCTCGGGCGAATTGGTCCCGATCTCCAGGAGCTCGTGCGTGGCCCCCGTGGACATCATCCGAATCCGCTCACGCTTGTTGAGCTGCCCGTCGATGACTCGTACGTACGTCACGACACCGCGGTAGGAGTCGTAGACCGAGTCGAAGATCATGGCGCGGGCAGGGGCGTCCTCGACACCGACCGGTGCCGGGATCTCGGCGACGACCTTGTCCAGCAGCGCCTCGACGCCCAGGCCGGTCTTGGCGGAGACCTTCAGTACGTCCTCGGGGTCGCAGCCGATGAGGTTGGCGAGCTCCTCGGAGAACTTCTCCGGCTGGGCGGCCGGCAGGTCGATCTTGTTCAGTACGGGGATGATCTTGAGGTCGTTCTCCATCGCCAAGTAGAGGTTGGCGAGGGTCTGGGCCTCGATGCCCTGGGCGGCGTCGACGAGGAGAACGGTCCCCTCACAGGCGGCCAGCGACCGGGACACCTCGTACGTGAAGTCCACGTGCCCGGGGGTGTCGATCATGTTGAGGATGTGGGTGTTGCCCGGATCCTCGGACGGGGCCCAGGGCAGCCGGACCGCCTGGGACTTGATCGTGATGCCGCGCTCGCGCTCGATGTCCATGCGGTCGAGGTACTGAGCGCGCATCTGCCGCTGCTCGACCACCCCGGTCAGCTGGAGCATGCGGTCGGCGAGCGTGGACTTGCCGTGGTCGATGTGCGCGATGATGCAGAAATTGCGGATCAGAGCCGGGGCGGTACGGCTCGGCTCGGGCACATTGTTAGGGGTCGCGGGCACGCAGGGTCCTGTCTCTTGAGGCGCCTGTCGCCTCGGGTCGGATCGATACGTAGGCTCCATGGTCCCACGGGTGGGGAGCTGCGACCGGTTTGGGCCGCGTGAGCTAGGGGGCCGGAGACCGGTTTGGGCCGGTCGCACGGCGGCTGGTAGCCTGGGTGGCTGTGTCTCATGCCCTCTCTGCAGGAGGCACACCCCAAGGAAATCAAACGGTGGGCGAGACGTGCTGTCTCGCGCGCCTGAACCTGTAAAGGCTCATTCGTGGCGAACATCAAGTCCCAGATCAAGCGGATCAAGACCAACGAGAAGGCCCGGCTGCGCAACAAGGCCGTCAAGTCTTCCCTGAAGACCGCGATCCGCAAGGCCCGCGAGGCCGCTGCCGCGGGTGACGTCGAGAAGGCCACCGAGTACACGCGCGATGCTTCGCGCAAGCTCGACAAGGCCGTCTCGAAGGGCGTCATCCACAAGAACCAGGCCGCCAACAAGAAGTCGGCGCTTGCTTCGAAGGTCGCTGCCCTCAAGGGCTGAGTCGGCTGGGCCCACTCGGGCTCAACCCCTGACTTGACCGCCGGAAGGGACCAAGCGGGCCCTCTCATCCGCTCCTGACCGGCACCCCGGACCCACGCGCGGCCTGCGTTCGCCACGCGGGCGTGGGATCCACCATCTTGAACCGAAGGCCCTGCTCACCCTCCTTCCCCAGGAGGGGGCGGGGTCTTCGGTGCTTTCTGCCCAGTTCAGTCCGTCCGCCGTTCGAGGACGAAGCTGTCCGGCGTTCGAGGACGAAGCTGTCCGGCCGGAGGGGAAGGTCTGGGAGCGCAGCCCCCGGAGACGAATCGGGGACCCCTCCCTGCTCGGGTCCCTGCTCAGATCCCTACTCGGGACCCTGCTCGGGTCCCTGCTCAGATCCCTGCTCAGATCCCTGCTCGAGCGAAGCCGCGAGCCTGGGGAGGTCAGGGGCGGGAGGTCAGGGGCAGCGGGAGCGGCGGAGGCGAAGCCTGTACTGCCCCGGCACCAACCTCGGGTCCTCTATCCCCGGCGAGACCGAGCCGCCCGAGCGATGACCACAACCGCCTTCTCCAGGGCGTACTCAGGATCATCCCCACCGCCCTTGACGCCGGCATCGGCCTCCGCGACGGCCCGCAGGGCAACGGCAACCCCGTCCGGCGTCCACCCGCGCATCTGCTGCCGCACCCGGTCGATCTTCCATGGCGGCATCCCGAGCTCACGGGCAAGGTCGGCCGGTCGGCCGCCCCGCGCGGACGACAGCTTCCCGATCGCCCGCACCCCCTGCGCCAGCGCACTCGTGATCAGCACAGGCGCGACCCCGGTGGACAGCGACCACCGCAGCGCCTCCAACGCCTCCGCGGCCCGCCCCTCCACGGCCCGGTCGGCAACCGTGAAACTCGACGCCTCCGCCCGCCCCGTGTAATACCGCCCGACGATCGCCTCGTCGATCGTCCCCTCGACATCGGCGGTCAGCTGAGACACCGCGGACGCCAGCTCCCGCAGATCACTCCCGATGGAATCGACGAGCGCCTGACACGCCTCCGGCGTGGCAGACCTGCCCAGCGCCCGGAACTCCCCCCGCACGAACGCCAGCCGATCCGCCGGCTTCGTCATCTTGGGGCACGCCACCTCCCGCGCCCCCACCTTGCGCGCGGCATCGAGCAGCCCCTTGCCCTTGGCGGCACCCGCGTGCAGCAGCACCAGGGTGATCTCCTCGGCCGGCGCCTCCAGATACCCCTTCACGTCCTTGATGGTGTCGGCCGAAAGATCCTGCGCATTGCGTACGACCACGACCTTGCGCTCGGAGAAGAGCGACGGACTCGTCAGCTCGGCAAGCGTGCCGGGGTGCAACTGGTCCGGGGTGAGGTCCCGTACATCCGTGTCGGCGTCGGCAGCCCTGGCGGCGGCCACCACCTCCTGCACGGCACGGTCGAGCAGGAGATCCTCCTGGCCCACGGCAAGCGTGACGGGGGCGAGAGGGTCGTCTTGAGCGGTCTTCTTGGCCATCACCGAAAGCATCCCATGCGCCACTGACAACGCGGACCGGTCGGGCCGGCGCAGCAGCGGCGGCACGCCCCTTGGCGACAGCCGAGCCGTTCCCTGCCGAGTCCGGTCAGGGGCACGGGGAACCGCGCGAGCAGCCACGGCCGCCCCGCGGCCGAGCCACCGAACATCCGCGTTGTGCAGCCCCCCGCAGCCCCCCGCAGCTCCCCACCACCCCCAACAGCTCCCCAGCGCTCCGCGCCGCTCCCCCAGCGGAGCCCTACGGCTCCTCGCGCCAGCCGTCCCACTCCCCCGCGAACGCGTCCAGTTCCTTGGGGTCGAGCCGCTCCTCGGGGTCCCCGAGGACCAGGAGCCACTGCGCGTCCTCGGCATCGTCCTCACCGGCCAGCGCGTCTCGTACGAGCTGCGGCTCCTCATCGAGCACGAACCGCTCGCCGAGCGCCTCCGCCGCCTCTTCCGCGGCATCGCGGTCGGGCAGCACCAACACATGTCTCACATCACTCACGAAGACATTTTCCGATACTCCCGACCACCCGTCCGACGCCGGGGCAGGTGACGCTCGGACGTCACCACAGGGGACACCCCCGGCGCCCCGGCGCCCGGCGCGCGCGCATGACCCGATGCCCGACGTGACCGCCCGGTCACTCTTCCCCCCTTCACCCCTCCCCCTTTTCGCCTCTCCCTCCCCCCTTTTCGCCTCTCCCTCCCCCCTTTCGCCCCTCCCCCCTTCGCCCCTCCCCCCTTCCCCCTCCCCCTTTTACCCTCGCCCCTTCACTCCCCCGCCCTTCCCCTCTCCCGCACCTCCGGGACCCGCTCCAGCTCGATCCCGAAGCGCTCCCGATAGGTGGCCAACACCTCCTCGTCCGTGGCCAGTTCCGACACCTGCTTCGTCCCGTCGGCCGTCGTCACCGTGAAGCTCCGGCCGCTGAGGGTGATGCGACCGCCGTCCTCCGTGACCCGCGAGCAGACCAGCGACTGCCCGAAATGCGACACCGGCGAGGTGCTGTGCCACCAGGCGCCGGAGACGAAGTCACCGAGCACCCGCGGCCGCACCTCCAGGCGGTACTGCGCCTTGCCGTTCCGCTCGACATCGAGATCCTCGCCCTCCCGCGATCCGCCGACACCGCGCACCCCCGCCGCGTCGGGCCCCGCCGCGACGATCCGAAACACACCACCCGGATCCTTCTGCTCCCCCCGCTCGCCGAAGGCCAACGGATAGTGGCTGTGCGCCCCGAACCCGACATCGGTCAGCCAGTCGCCTCCGTCCACCGTCCGCACCCGCAGCGCCAGATGGTCGTACGGAACCCCGAGCCGCCCCTCCTCGCCGTACACCCGGGCCGCGAGCAGCGTCACATCGAAGCCCAGTGCCCCGAGCAACGCTCCGAAAGCCCCGTTCAGTTCGTAGCAGAAGCCGCCTCTGCGAGCGCCCACCACCTTGTCCAGCAGCCTCTTCTCCTCCAGCACGATCGCCTCACCGAGGTGGATCGACAGGTTCTCGAACGGCACCGACTTCAGATGGCGCAGCTGAAGCTCGCGGAGCACATCGGACGTGGGCCACGCGGGGTGCTGGGCCCCGATCCGGCGGAGGTAGGCGTCGGCCTGTGCTGAATTCATGAGTTCAGTCTCTCGCCACGCTCAGCCTCCCGCCCACACCGACGACGGCCAGCGCCCCGTCCCGGTCCGTGCGCAGCACCACCGCGCCAGCGGCCCGCAGCGCCGCGACCGTACTCGGTGCGGGATGTCCATAGGGGTTGTCCTCACCACACGAGATCAGCGCGAGCCGAGGCGCCACCCGGCGTATGAGGCCCGGATCCTGGTAGGCCGATCCATGGTGGGCGACCTTGAGGACGTCCACGGCTCCCAGCTCCGCTGCCGCGGGCGATCTCAACAGCGCCTGCTGGGCCGGGGGTTCCAGATCACCGAGCAACAGCAGCCGCAGCCCCGCCGAGCGCACCAGCAGAGCGACACTGGCGTCGTTCGGGCCGTCCGGTGTGAGGGCTGAGCTCGGTGGCGGCCACAGCACCCGCCAGTCGAGGCTTCCCGTGCGCCGCCGTTCCCCCGCCACGGCCCGCGTCACGGGGATGTGCCGTGCCGCCGCCTCCCTTCGTACGAACTCGGCCTGGTCCGGCGGCTCTTCGAAGCCGGTCGTCTCGATCGCGCCCACCGAACGCCCGCTCAGCACACCCCGCAGCCCCGCCACGTGGTCGGCGTGGAAATGCGTCAGCACGAGGAGCGGAATCCTGGTGACACCGAGCGCGCTCAGACAGCGGTCGACCAGCACCGGATCGGGACCGGCATCCACCACCACCGCGGTGCCGTCACCCGCCGAGAGCACCGTCGCGTCGCCCTGCCCGACATCGCACATCGCGAACCTCCAGCCGGGCGGCGGCCATCCCGTGATCACTCTGGTGAGAGGCGGCGGTTGCACCACGACCAGCAGGAACAGCAGCACGCAGGCACCGCTCGACCACGGGTGTCTCAACAGCCGTCGGCCGACGACCACGACCACCGCCGTGACGAACGCGAGCAACAGCGCCCCCGTCCAGGAATCCGGCCAGTCCACTCCCCCGCCGGGCAGAGCCGCCCCGGTACGCGCGATGTCCGCGATCCACCGGGCGGGCCAACTGGCACACCACGCCAGGGCTTTGGCGACGGGCATCGCCACGGGCGCCATCGCCAGTGTCGCGAATCCCAGCACCGTGGCCGGCGCGACCGCGAACTCCGCGAGCAGATTGCACGGCACCGCCACCAGACTCACCCGAGCCGACAGCACGGCGACGACCGGTGCGCACAGCGCCTGTGCCGCGGCTGCCGCGGCCAGCGCCTCGGCCAGACGCGGCGGCACACGGCGCCTCTGGAGCGCCGCACTCCACCGCGGGGCGAGGGTGAGCAGGGCGCCCGTCGCGAGGACGGAGAGCAGGAAGCCGTAACTGCGGGCCAGCCACGGGTCGTACAGCACCAGCAGCAGAACGGCCGCGGCCAGCGCGGGGATCAGCGACCTGCGGCGCCCGGTCGCGATGGCGAGCAGCGCGATCGACCCACAGACCGCCGCCCGCAATACGCTCGGGTCGGGGCGGCAAACGATCACGAAGGCGAGTGTGAGTGCTCCACCGAGCAGCGCCGTCGCCCGGAGCGGGACACCGAGCCGCGGTGCGAGGCCGCGCCGCTCGGCACGCTGGGCGAGGCCCGGCGGCCCGAGGAACAGGGCCAGCAGAATGGTGAAGTTGCCCCCGCTGACGGCGAGCAGATGCGTGAGATCCGTCGCCTTGAAGGCCTCATCCAACTCCGGCGTGACACGTGAGGTGTCCCCTACGACCAGCCCAGGCAACAGCGCCCGCGCGTCCGCCTCCAGCCCCTCGGTCGCCCCTCGCAGGCCTTCGCGCAGCCGACCGGCGAACCGCTGTGGCCCGGACGGCTCTCCCACCACCTCCGGCGGCCCACTCCCTCTAACCCGCAGCACGGCCGCGATGTCGTCCCCACCCGCCAGGGCGGGCACCAGCCTCCCCGACACGCGCAGCTTCGTGGACGGCAACAGCGCCAGCCAGGGCGAACGCCCACCCGAGGGCCGGGGCCACCCCGTCGGCGCACGCGCGTCGACGATCACCAGCACCGGCGCGCGCGTCGCAACGACCGTCCCGTCGGGCCGCGTCACCCGCCGGACCTCCGCGTCGAGCAGTACCGCCGTCGGAGTCATGTGATCCCCGTTGATCCTCGGCCTGGTCAGCCGTGGATCGGAGGTGATCTCCATCTCTGCCGTCACGTTGGCGAACTGCCGCGCCAGGGAGGGCACGGGCCCGCGCCGCACATCCGCCCCGTGCAGCCCCGCGGAGGCCGCGGCCGCGGCGACACAGAGCAGTACCGCGGCGACGGAGATCCGTGGCCACGAACGCGACCGCTCTCCCCGGCGCTCCCACCCGCTGCGCGTCCCTCTCCGCCCCGCCAGGAGCAGCACACCTCCCGCGACCAGGCAGATCACCACCACGCCCGTGACCCACCCCGGCGGGGCATCCACCGTCACCGCCGTCGTCACCCAGGCCGCCAGAGCGGGCGGCACGAGCCGGAGATCCGTCGGTCCTTCCTGCCGAGGGTGCGAGGCCCCAAGCCGCTTCCCCGAGGCGGCATGCACCGCCCGTCGGCTCACGGCGCCGGAGTCCGCGCCGGAACCGGACACGCTCTCGCCGTTCAGCGCGGCATTCTCCAGCCCCTTCAGGCTCCCTGACCTCTCTGGCCCCTCTGGAACCTCTGCCCCTTCTGCCCCCTCTGGCCCCTCTGGCCCCTCTGGCCCCTCTGGCCCCTCTGGAACCTCGGGTGCCTCGGGTGCCTCGGGTGCCTCCGGCTTCCCCGGCCCGCTCATGGCCGTACCAGATTCCGCAGATCAGCGAACCGGCGATCCCCGATTCCGTTCACCTCACGGAGCTCGTCGACCGAGCGGAAGCCGCTGTGCTGGGTGCGGTAGTCGATGATGTGCTGGGCCAGCACGGGACCGACGCCTGGAAGGGTGTCGAGCTGGTCGACCGTGGCCGTGTTCAGGGCGACTGGAGCGGAGGGTGCCGCGCCGGCGCCGGATCCGCCCGCGCCCACCGTGCCGCCCGTAGTACCCGTGCTGCTCGTGCCGGCCGCGGCTGATCCCGAGGCGAGCGCGGGTGCGCCGACCACGATCTGTTCGCCGTCCACGAGGAGACGCGCACGGTTCAGTCCCTCCGTGTTCGTGCCGGGACGTACGCCCCCCGCCGCGCGCAGCGCGTCCTCGACACGGGAACCGGTCGGCAGCCGCTGGAGCCCAGGGCGGCGGACCTTGCCACTGACGTCCACGACGATCGCGGTCCCGGCCGCCCCGATCGGGCTCGGTACCCCGGGCGAGGCATCCGGTGCCGTGTCCGACTGCTTCCCCTGGCCGGTCTGTTCGCCATAGGGAGCAGCTGCTCGCACCACCTCGGGGGCTCGGACCGACTGAGTCCGGCCGGCCCAGAAGTGCTGCGCGGCGAAGACCGCCGCGACGCCCAACAGCACCGTGAGAGCGGTCGCGCTCTTGCGCTCGAGCCCGCACCTCGACTGGAGCCACAGCGGCATCCGCTCCCGTACGGCAAGCCCGGCGCGATCCCGCCAGGTCGCGCCCGACTCGGCCGTGTCCGGCTCCGCCGTGTCCGAACCGACGTTGGCCCGCCTGTCGGCGTGCGCGTCCAAGGGCGCGAGTGCGTCAGCAGTGGTGCCGGCGTCCGCTCCCTCGCGCTTCGCGGCTCCGCTTACCTGGAAACCGTCGGGCGTCGGCGCCCCGCGCGCCAGGGAGCCGTCGCGCGTCGGCGCCCCGCGCGCCCGGAAGTCGTCGCGCTTCGGCGCCCCGCGTGGCCGGAAGTCGTCGCGCTTCGGCACCCCGCCTGCCCGGGAGCCGCCGGGCTTCGGCACCCCGCTTACCCGGAAGCCGACACCACGACCGCCCCCGCCCCGGTTCTCCAGTCCCCGAACAGCGACAACCCCCGTCCCCCTCGCGGTACTCGCCTGTGGACCCTCCCCCGCAGGCCGAACCGCCCCCGGCGGTCCCCCCGCAGGCCGAACCGCCCCCGGCGGTCCGTTCCCCAACTCCCTTCGCTCCCCGACGCGTTCGGCGAAGAGCGCCTCGGCGCGCTGGCGAAGGGCCTCGGCCGACGCTTCGTGGCGGTGGGCCCTGCCTCGCGGCCGGTGGTTGCGGCGATGGCGGCTGCGGCCGTCGGAGACGGGGCCGCGGCCCGGGCCGCTGGTGAGCGTAGCTGTGCGTGAGCGCGATCGAAGTGCCATGCGACGAGAATCGAGGACTTCGGCACTCTCGCGATGATCTTGCTCAATTCCGGTGGACTATCACCCAGTTGTGGATAACTCAGTCACTCACACGAGTGACGCCACCCACGCGGTGCCACACGCTTGACGCCGCTCGGGGCGTGTACGCACGAGGGGTACCGCACAAGTTCTGCCACACGTGTGGCAGCACAATGCCGCCACCCGAGTGGCACACACGCTCACCGAGGCGAGACAACCGCCCCCAGCAGCCCAGGCCCCGTATGCGCCCCGATCACCGCACCCACCTCGCTGACATGCAGATCGGCGAGGCCGGGCACCCTTGCCCGCAGACGGTCCGCGAGAGCCGAGGCCCGCTCCGGCGCGGCCAGGTGGTGGACGGCGATGTCGACCTGCGCGCTGCCCGCGCGTTCGGCCACGATCTCCTCCAGCCGGGCGATCGCCTTGGACGCCGTCCGTACCTTCTCCAGGAGTTCGATGCGGCCGTCGTCCAACTGAAGCAGCGGCTTCACCGCGAGCGCGGAACCCAACAGTGCCTGCGCGGCCCCGATCCGGCCGCCCCGGCGCAGATAGTCGAGGGTGTCCACGTAGAAGTACGCGGAGGTGCCGGCGGCTCGCTTCTCCGCGGCCGTGACCGCTTCGTCGATCGTGCCCCCGGCCTCCGCGGACTCGGCGGCGGCCAGGGCGCAGAACCCGAGGGCCATGGCGACCATCCCGGTGTCCACCACCCGTACCGGCACCGGGGCTTCCCGCGCCGCGAGTACCGCGGCGTCATAGGTGCCCGAGAACTCGGACGACAGATGAAGGGAGACGATGCCGGTGGCGCCGGACTCGGCGACCTTGCGGTAGGTCGCGGCGAAGACTTCGGGACTGGGGCGGGAGGTCGTGACGGGGCGCCGCTTCTGGAGTGCCTGGGCCAGGGAGCGGGCCGAGATCTCGGTGCCCTCTTCGAATGCCTGGTCGCCGAGGACCACGGTCAGGGGCACCGCCGTGATGCCGTGGCGCTCCATCGTCCGCGGCGGCAGGTAGGCCGTTGAATCGGTGACGATCGCGACATGGCGGGACATGAGCTGGAGGTTACCTGTCGGGGCGGGCGGACGGCAGCCCGGCCCCTCCCACCTGCGGCTGGGGCGGCCGGATCAAGTCGTGCTCTCGGGACGGGGCTTCTTCTGCCAGGGGTAGGCGGGGCGTCGGCCGGGCGGGGTGATGGCGGAGCGCGTCGGCTCCTCGGCCGTACGGGAGTCGGGGCTGTCCGGCCAGGTCTGGCCGCCGGACGTGGCCGCGTCCGATGCCGGTGCCTCGGGCCAGGAGGCCGCGGGCTTCGGTTCTGTCGTCCAGTGCCGCAGCGCGCCGGCCTCGACGTCTATCTGGGCGCTCAGCGAGTCGAGGTCGTCGTCCGCGAAGCGGCGGGCCCGGTCGCGCGCGGCCCAGCGCAGCGAGTCGGCCGACTGTGTGATCCGCTCGGTTCGCTCGCGCAGTCCCGGCAGCCGCGAGGCGAGCGCGCCCCGGTCGGGCTCGGCCTCCAGGCGCTTGAGTTCGTCGTCCAGTTCGTGTCCGTGCACGCTGAGCCGCTCGAAGAGGCCCAGGGACTCCTTCAGGGACTCGTCCTCCGCCACGCCCGCGTGCAACGCGTCCTGGGTGGCACGCATCGATGTGCGCAGCTTCAGGCGGAGCTGGGCCAGCTCGCCCAGCGGGCCCGGCTGGGCGAGGGTCTTGGCGCGCAGCGTGGTGTCCTCGACCGTGCGGCGCGCCTGCGAGATCGTGCGGTCCACGCCGCGCTTGGCGGCGCCGACCACCTTGACCGTGGCGTACGCGCCCAGCACCACGAACAGCAGGAAGAGCAGGGCGATTACTGTGATCACGGCTTCCACCACGCTCCTCCTCCAGCCGGCCGCGACAGGCCGCCGCGCTCTTCAACGGTAAACGCAACGAGCAGGTTCGGAGTTCCGAAAGAACCCCGAACCTGCCCGTAGGGGACTACCCCGAGCCGGCCCACCGCACCGGAGCCAAGCCGGCAAGACGGCGAGACGGCGAGACGGCAAGACGGCAAGAGACGGTCACGCCGTAACGATGTTCACCAGCTTCGGCGCCCGCACGATCACCTTGCGGATCCCCGCGCCGTCCAGCGCCGCGACGACCTTCTCGTCGGCCAGCGCGGCCTTCTCCAGTTCCTCGTCGGAGATCGACGGGGAGACCTCCAGGCGCGCCTTGACCTTGCCCTTGATCTGGACGACGCAGGTCACGGCCTCGTCCACCACGTAGGCCGGGTCGGCGACCGGGAAGTCCTGGTGGACGACCGAGTCGGTGTGACCCAGCTTGCGCCACAGCTCCTCGGCGATGTGCGGGGCCAGCGGCGCGATCAGCAGCACCAGGGACTCGGCGACCGTGCGCGGAACCGGGCCGCCCGCCTTGGTCAGGTGGTTGTTCAGCTCGGTGACCTTGGCGATGGCGGTGTTGAACCGCATGCCCTCCAGGTCCTGGCGTACGCCGTCGATGGCCTTGTGCAGAGCCCGCAGCGTCTCCTCTTCGGCCTCGGCGTCGACGACGGTGACGTCGCCGGTCGCCTCGTCGACGACGTTGCGCCACAGCCGCTGCAGCAGCCGGTACTGGCCCACCACCGCGCGCGTGTCCCACGGCCGCGACACGTCCAGGGGACCCATCGCCATCTCGTACAGGCGCAGCGTGTCCGCCCCGTACTCGGCGCAGATCTCGTCCGGAGTGACCGCGTTCTTCAGGGACTTGCCCATCTTGCCCAGCAGCCGGGAGACCTTCTCGCCCTGGTAGTAGTACGCGCCGTCGCGCTCCTCCACCTCGGCGGCCGGCACCGCGATGCCACGGCTGTCGCGGTACACGTAGGCCTGGATCATGCCCTGGTTGAACAGCTTGTGGAACGGCTCGGCCGAGGAGACATGGCCCAGGTCGTACAGCACCTTGGACCAGAAGCGCGCGTACAGCAGGTGCAGCACGGCGTGCTCGGCGCCGCCGACGTACAGGTCGACGCCACCGTGCGGCCGGCCCTCCCGCGGGCCCATCCAGTACTGCTCGATGGCCGGGTCGACCAGCTTCTGGTCGTTGTGCGGGTCCAGGTAGCGCAGCTCGTACCAGCACGAACCGGCCCAGTTGGGCATGGTGTTGGTCTCGCGGCGGTACTTCTGCGGACCGCGGCCGTCGCCCAGGTCCAGGGTGACGTCGACCCAGTCCTCGTTGCGCGACAGCGGGGTCTCCGGGGACGTGTCGGCGTCGTCCGGGTCGAAGGTGCGCGGCGAGTAGTCCTCGACCTCCGGCAGTTCCAGCGGCAGCATCGACTCGGGCAGCGGGTGGGCGACGCCGTCCTCGTCGTAGACGATCGGGAAGGGCTCGCCCCAGTAGCGCTGACGGCTGAACAGCCAGTCGCGCAGCCGGAAGTTGACCGTGCCCTCGCCGACGCCCTTGCGTGCCAGCCACTCGGTGATGCGCGCCTTGGCGTCGACGACGCCCAGGCCGTCCAGGGAGATCTCGTCGCCGGCGGAGTTGACGATCTTCGCGTCGTACGAGGCGAAGGCGTCGTCCCAGGTCGACGCGTCCGTGCCGCGGTCGTCCGAGGGCTCGACGACGCAGCGCATGGGCAGTTCGAAGGCGCGCGCGAACGCGAAGTCTCGGCTGTCGTGCGCCGGGACGGCCATGATCGCGCCGGTGCCGTAGCCCATCAGCACGTAGTCGGCGATGAAGACCGGGATCCGCTCGCCGGTGACCGGGTTGGTCGCGAAGGCGCCGGTGAAGACACCGGTCTTGTCCTTGGCCTCGGCCTGGCGCTCGACGTCGGACTTCGAGGCGGCCTGCGCGCGGTAGGCGGCGACGGCCTCGGCCGGGGTCGCGTGCCCGCCCGTCCACACCTGGTGGGTGCCCTCGGGCCAGGCGGCCGGGGTGAACTTCTCGACCAGCGGGTGCTCGGGCGCCAGCACCATGTAGGTGGCGCCGAACAGGGTGTCCTGGCGGGTGGTGAAGACGGTGATCGCTTCGCCGTCGATCGGGAAGTCGACGCGGGCGCCCTCGGAGCGGCCGATCCAGTTGCGCTGCTGCAGCTTGATGGCGTCGGGCCAGTCCAGCGCGTCCAGGTCGTCCAGCAGCCGGTCGGCGTACGCGGTGATGCGCATGTTCCACTGGCGCAGCTTGGCCTTGAAGACGGGGAAGTTGCCGCGCTCGGAACGGCCCTCGGCGGTGACCTCCTCGTTGGCCAGTACGGTGCCCAGTCCGGGGCACCAGTTGACGGGCGCGTCGGAGGCATACGCCAGGCGGTACTCGCTCAGGACATCGGCGCGCTCGGCCGCGCTCAGCTCGTTCCACGCGCGCGTGGTGCCCTCGATGGCCGGAACGGCCCGCTCACCGCTCTCGAACTGGGCGACCAGCTCGGAGATCGGGCGGGCCTTCTGCGCCTCGTCGTCGTACCAGGAGTTGAAGATCTGCAGGAAGATCCACTGGGTCCACTTGTAGTACTCCGGGTCGATCGTGGCGAACGACCGGCGCTTGTCGTGGCCCAGGCCCAGCGCGCGCAGCTGGACCTTCATGTTCTCGATGTTGGCCTCGGTGGACACGCGCGGGTGGGTGCCCGTCTGCACCGCGTACTGCTCGGCGGGCAGGCCGAAGGCGTCGAAGCCCAGGGTGTGCAGGACGTTGTGGCCGGTCATGCGCTGGAACCGGGCGAACACATCCGTGGCGATGTAGCCCAGGGGGTGACCGACGTGCAGGCCCGCACCGGAGGGGTACGGGAACATGTCCATGATGAACTTCTTGGGCTTGGCGACCAGCTCGGGGTCCCCGGCCAGGTCACCGCTCGGGTTGGGCGCCTCGTACGTGCCCTCGGCGTCCCAGAAGTCCTGCCAGCGTGCCTCGATCTCAGCAGCCAGGGCGGCCGTGTAGCGGTGCGGCGCTGCCACCTCGGCGGCGGCAGCGGGGTTCGTCTCGCTCATGATCCTCAAAGCTCCATCGATCGTCATCTGCCGGCGGCTTGGAAATGAAAAATCCCCTCGCACAGGAGGGGACGCCGCGCCGATTCCGACCACGAATCGTCAGTGGTCGGGACTGATCAGCGCGGCTCGCTAAGCAGAAGGCGTACGGCACGCATGGCGTCAGGGTACCGCAGCCCCCGCGGGCGCCGCGACGAGCTTCCCGGGGACCGCGCGGCGCTCCGGGTCCCCACGACTTCGTCACAAAAAAGCTGAACAACGTTCAAATATTACTTCGCGTAACGGACGCTACGGGACAACACAAAGACCTCGTTGCCCTTTGATAACAACGCAATAACTCAAACCTCGTACCCCTCGGTATGGCTCGACTTAGAGTGCGGCTTCGGGACCGCTTCCCCGAACCGTTGGGAGTCACCCCCCATGAACCCTCGTCGCAACAACAGCTCGATACCCCGATCGGGCCGCTCGGCCTACGGGGCACTGACGGCTGCCGCCCTGTTGCTCATACCCATGGTCGTGCTGGTCGGAGGCGACGGCCTGCGCGACTTCCTCAACTTCGGCGCCGGCGTGCTGTCGCTGGTCGCCCTCACCTGCTCCGTGGTGTGGGGACTGGTCGCCACCGACCGGCTGTTCCTCAACACGCGTCAACGCCTGGTCGCCCAGGCCGTGCACAGGACGACCGCCGTCTCCTCGGTCGCCTTCCTCCTGCTGCACATCACGGTCAAGCTGGCCCTCGACCACACCACCCTGGTCGCCGCCCTGGTCCCCTTCGGGCTCGGTATCACGGGCACCAACGGGCTCATCGGCTTCGGCTCCCTGGCCGGACTGCTCATGATCTTCACGGCCATCACCGGTGCGCTGCGCAGCGCCTTCGCGTCCCCCGCGCCGATCGCGGCACGCTGGCGGGCCGTGCACATGCTGGCGTATCCGGCCTGGTGCTCGGCCCTGGTGCACGGCCTGTACGCGGGGCGCCCCGCCAAGACGTACGTCACCGTGCTCTACAGCCTCTGCCTGATCGCCGTGATGGCCGCCCTGGCACTGCGCTCGGCCTCCGGCCCCTTCAAGCGCAAGGTCGCCGACCGGATCCTGGCGATCATCGGCGAGAACAACGGCCCCGGCGCCCGGGCCCGCGAAGAGCTGGACGCATCCCGTGCCGCCGCCGCGGAGTCCCCGCTGCCGGGCTTCGCGGCGCGCTCCGCCCAGGCCCGGCCGCCCCTGGGGGACACGTTCGTGCCCCCACAGCGCACCCCGTCCCCCTCGCCGCTGTACGAGGCCGCACCCGACCCCGCGACCACCGGCAGCATGCCGGGCTTCGCGGCCGCCTACCGGGCCGTGTCGGGCGGGGCGCCCGGCGGGGACACCTTCGGCGGCTCCACCCCGACCGAGCGCTTCCAGATGCCGCTGGACATGCAGCCCACGGAGACCTTCCCGCGCGCCGACGGCAGCAGCCCTTCGGGGAACTGGCCCATCCCGTCGCCGCCCCCCGTCGGCGAAGCGCCTCAGTCGGCGTACGACCCCCTCAACGACACGGGATACAACATCCCCGTCTATGACAATCCGGCCGCGAGCACGTACGGCACAAGTGACATGTACGACACCGGTGAGACGAACCCCACCTACGGCACGTACAACACCAACGACACGTACGACAGCGGTCCCACGACTGACGTACTGCCGGGCGCCTTCGACGCTCCTGGCTCCGGTGAATCATGGAACGCCCCTTCCGGAGGCTTTAAGTGAACGAGGCCCTGCCCGACGTCCCGGAAGTCCGCGTAGTCGGACTTCCGCAGCTCACGTCGGGCTTCGACCTGGTTGAACGACTTGATCTCCCCATGCACCTCAAGGTGCACGGGCCGCTCGAACCGATGGGTGGCGAACAGCTCGCGGGTCTCGCCGAAGCGATCTCCCTGAAGGGCCGCGGCGGCGCGGGCTTCCCCTTCGCCAAGAAGCTGCGCTCGGTCGCGGAATCGGCCATCAAGAAGGGCATCCGCCCGGTGGTGGTCGTCAACGGAAGTGAGGACGAACCCGCCTGCCGCAAGGACACGGTGCTCATCAACCGTGCCCCGCACCTCATTCTGGACGGCGCGCTGCTGGCCGCCGAGGCCATGGGCGCGCGCACCCTGGTCATCGGAGTGACCCGTGCGTCCACGCAGGCCTCGATGGAAGCCGCGCTGGCCGAGCGCGGGCTGAGCAACCGGCGCGGATCGCCGCTCCGCGCGCGGGTGCAGCGCAATCCGGTACGCATGGTGACCGGGGCCGCCGCCTCCCTGATCCGCTCCATCGACGGCGGCCCGGCGATCCCGCCCGGCCGCAAGATCAGCGCCTCGCAGAGCGGCGTCGGCGGCGCGCCCACGCTGCTGTCCAACGCCGAGACGTTCGCCCAGCTGGCCATCGCCGCGCGCATCGGCCCCGACCGCTACCGCAACACCGGGCTCTACGACGAGCCGGGCACCGTCATGCTCACCGTCTCCGGCGCGGTCGCCCGCCCCATGGTGATCGAGGTACCGACCGGCGTGCCGCTGCGGTACGTCCTCCAGCTGGCCGGCGCCCCGCCCATGCCGCAGGGCGTACTGACCGGCGGCTACCACGGCAAGTGGCTGGACGCGGCGACGGTCAACGAGGCGATCGTCTCGCGCAACTCCCTGGACGCGGTGGGCGGCGCGCTTGGCGCCGGCGCGATCCTGCCGATCAGCCAGCAGACGTGCCCGCTCGGCGAGTCACTGCGAGTGGCTCAGTGGCTGGCCGAGGAGAGCGCGGGACAGTGCGGTCCCTGCTACCTCGGTCTGCCCGCCGCGGCGCGCGGCCTGGAGGACATCCTCAACGGCGGCGGACCGGCCGCCCTGGAGGCCGTGAAGCAGGTCGCCAAGGCCGTGAAGCGGCGCGGCGCCTGCTCGCACCCGGACGGCTCGGCGATGTTCATCGAGTCGACGATCAAGGCGTTCACCGACGACCTGGCCGCGCACGTCCTCGGCAACGGCTGCGGAAGGCCCGTGGAGGGCGTCCTGCCGCTCTTCGAGGGCGGCCAGGCTCCTACGGGCATCCCGGGCGGCCAGGGTCAGCTGGAGGCCGGTCCCAGCCGCCAGAAGATCTACGTCGACTGGACCCTGTGCCGCGGACACGGTCTGTGCGCGGACATCCTTCCGGAGGTCTTCGAACTGGGCGCCGACGGCTTCCCCACCGTCGCGCAGGCCCAGGTGCCCCGGTACGCGGAGGCCAAGGCCCTGCGTGCCGTGCGTCGCTGCCCGGCGCTCGCGCTGCGCATCGAGGAGGACACGCGCTCCTCCGCGCCGGCGCGCAACAACCTGCCGGTGCTGTCCCAGGGGCGCGGCCGCCGCGCGCTCGGCAGCGGCCGCTGAACACGAAGAAGCGGGCCACCCTGATCGGGTGGCCCGCCTTCAACGTCTGTGGAGCTAAGGAGAATTGAACTCCTGACCTCCTGCATGCCATGCAGGCGCTCTACCAACTGAGCTATAGCCCCTCGTGGCCATGCGGCGAAGCCGCATATCGACCGTGTCGCCCGGTTTCCCCGGCGGCGACGCCAACATTACACGGTCCCCCGGGTGCACCACCAAATCGTTTCCCTTCTGTACGGATTCGGGGGCTAGTGTCGGCCTTCGTGACTGTGATCGCGCTCCCTCGTGTCCGCCGCCGTGCGCCCGTCGCCCTGGGCGTGTGCCTGCTGTCGTTCGCCGCCTTCTGGTGCGCGCAACGGGCCGCGCATGTCTCGATGATCGACCTGATGGTGTACCGCGCGGAGGGCGAGACGGTCCGCGCGGGCGGCGATCTCTACGCGCTGCGCACGACCGAGGCCCATCTGCCCACCACCTACCCACCGTTCGCGGCGCTGCTGTTCACCCCGCTGACGCTGCTGGGCACGGCGAGCATGCGCACCCTGGCGACGGCCGGAAACCTGGCTCTCCTCGTGGCCTTCGTGGCCCTCTCGCTACGGCTCGTCGGCCACGCGCGCGTGGAGCGCGTCTGGTGGGTCGCGGCGGCCGCCGTGTGGTGCGAGCCGGTCTGGACGACGCTGCGGTACGGGCAGGTCAATCTGCTGCTGGCCGTGCTGGTGCTGTGGGACCTGTCACGGCGCCCCGGCCGTCGCTGGGCCGGGGTGGGCATCGGGATCGCGGCGGCGATCAAGCTGACGCCCGCACTCTTCGCGGTGCTCCTGCTGGTCACCGGCGTCGTGGAACACATGAGGGGGGGCTCCGGGGGGCCGTGGCTGCGGCACGCGCGCGGGGCCGCCGTCGCGTTCGCCGGAGCGACGCTGCTCGCGGCGGCCGCCCTGCCGTACGACTCGTGGCGCTTTTGGAGCCGCATGGTCTTCGAGGCGGGCCGGGTCGGGCTCGTCGAGGACACCGCCAACCAGTCGCTGCGCGGCGTCCTCGCCCGGCTGCTGCACACCACCGAGCCCGGCCTCTGGTGGGGCGCGGCGGCGGCCCTGGGGGGCGGTGCGGGGCTCGCGGTCGCGGTGGCCGCCGAACTGCGCGGGCGACGCGCCTGGGCGACGGTCTCCTGTGCGGTGACGGCGCTGCTGGTGAGCCCGGTGTCGTGGTCGCACCACTGGGTGTGGTGCGTACCGATGGTGCTGGTCCTCGCGGCCACGAACCGGACGGCCGCCGTCTGTACGGCGGTGGTGTTCTGCACGTACGCGCTGTGGTGGGTGCCGCACGGCCCGGGCAGGCTCGAACTGCGGCAGTCCGGAGCCGAGTTGACGATGTCGGCCCTCTACGTGGGAATCGGTTTCGTGTTCCTGGCCCTCATCGGGTTCAGGCTGTGGCGAACGAGTAGAACCGTTTGAGTGTGCAGTGCTCGTCGAGGAGCCGGCCGTAGATCGGCTCGCCCTCCAGCTCGCGGTACGTCTCGATCGGGTCGCCTTTTATGATCAGCGCCCGCGCGCACTCCTCGCACCAGTACTGGTAGTCGTGGTTGACCGGCTCCATGTCGCGGACGATGGGCGTACCACTGCCGCACCAATCGCACTTCCGCCTGTGTGCACCCATCGATCAGCTCCAGCTGTGGCCGCAGGCCGTGCACACGTAGGAGATCCCGCCGTTGTCACCGAGGACCTGGGCGACGTGGACCGATCCGCAGGAAGGGCAGTCGAGACGAGTGGCTTTTCTCCGTGTCAGTGCCACTTCGAGGAGGTCGTCGACCTCCTCGAAGATGCTCGCAGGCATCGCTTCTCCCTCCCGTCGGGCCGCGCCCCCTTCCGGCCGTTTGATTCTGCCACGGCCGGAGCAATACGGTCAGCGACGCCTTCGTACCAGTCCGGACACGGCACCCAGCGCGGCTGTCGCGGCCGGCGCGTATGCGCGCGCGAGGAGCGCGTCCCCAGAGGTATACGCCCCAGGGCCCCGGAGTGACTCAAGCCGGTTCAAGAACAGTGTGCCGAAGGCCGCGACTGCGATCAGCCGACCGAGCTGTGGCGAGGACGGCCGATCCGGCGCCCCGGACCAGCCGCAAGGCGGCGCCGGACGCGTGGAGTTCGGAAGGGCGACAACGAAAAATCCCGCTCCCTGACGGGAACGGGACCTTTACCACCGATCTTTGACAACTCAAAAGAGAGTCGATCTGTGGAGCTAAGGAGAATTGAACTCCTGACCTCCTGCATGCCATGCAGGCGCTCTACCAACTGAGCTATAGCCCCTTGTGTTCTTCTCCCCTGCGGGGCGAACAAGAAGAACTTTAGCCTGCGACCAGCCGGAAAGTGAAATCCGGTCCCGACGGGCCCACGGGACCGGACAGGGGGTCGCTCAGTCGTCGTCGCCGAGCACCGGCTCCGGCAGCGTGCCGGCGTTGTGCTCCAGGAGCCGCCAGCCGCGGGCGCCCTCTCCGAGGACGGACCAGCAGCAGTTGGAGAGGCCGCCGAGGCTCTCCCAGTGCGGGGACTCCAGGCCGAGGAGACGGCCGATGGTGGTGCGGATGGTGCCGCCGTGGCTGACGACCACGAGGGTGCCGCCGTCGGGCAGCTTTTCGGCGTGCCGCAGCACCACGGGGGCAGCGCGGTCGGCGACCTCGCTCTCCAACTCACCCCCGCCGCGGCGCACCGGCTCGCCGCGCTTCCACGCGGTGTACTCGTCGCCGTACCGGGCGAGGATCTCCTCGTGCGTCAGCCCCTGCCAGACGCCCGCGTAGGTCTCCCGCAGGGCCTCGTCGTGGGTGACGTCGAGGCCGGTGAGCGCGGACAGCTCGGCGGCCGTGTTCGCGGCACGCTTGAGGTCCGAGGCGACGATCGCGTCGGGCTTCAGCGAGGCGAGCAGCCGGGCGGCGCGGCGGGCCTGTCCGACACCCGTCTCGGTGAGCTCGACATCCGTGGAGCCCTGGAAGCGGCTCTCCACGTTCCAGGAGGTCTGGCCGTGCCGCCAGAGGATGACGCGGCGGCCGCGGCCCGGCTTCTTGCCGGCCCCCGCGCTCACCGCAGCTCTCCCAGTTCGGCGGAGTCCTCCTCGGCCTGGAGCTTGGCGTGCTCGGCGGCCTTGCCGCGGGTCGCCTTGGCGTCGGCGGGCAGGTCCAGCTCCGGGCAGTCCTTCCACAGGCGCTCCAGAGCGTAGAAGACGCGCTCCTCGCTGTGCTGCACGTGCACCACGATGTCGACGTAGTCGAGCAGCACCCAGCGGGCCTCGCGGTCGCCCTCGCGGCGCACCGGCTTGACGCCGAGCTCCTTGTTCAGCCGCTCCTCGATCTCGTCGACGATCGACTTGACCTGGCGGTCGTTCGGGGCGGACGCCAGCAGGAAGGCGTCGGTGATGGAGAGCACGTCGCTGACGTCGTAGGCGATGATGTCGTGCGCGAGCTTGTCTGCGGCCGCCTGCGCGGCGGTGTTGATGAGCTCGATGGAGCGGTCCGTGGCGGTCACTACGCGGCTTTCCGTCGGCGGTCAGTAATGACTCAAGGGTCTCACGGACCGCCGACGACACCCCACGCGTTTCTGCGGCCCCGTCCCGGGCGCCCGCGGGACGGGGCGCCGATCACCGGGGACGGGCGGGCCGCCGCCCCGGGGCGACCAGCCGCCCGGGCGGGCCGCCGATCGCCCCGGGAGGCGGCGTCGGTCACCCCGTGGAGCCGCTGCTCACCTTGTAGTCCTGGCCGAGTACCACGGAGACGTCCGCGTTGGACGTGACCTTGCCCTTCTTCACGCTGCTCGTGGGGAGCCCCAGGGTCTTGGCGACCTCGACGGCGTCGTTCTTCTTGGCGGCGTCGGTGTAAGTGATCTCGGACACGCTCTGGGCGGCGGTGGCCGTGCCGGAGTCGAGGAAGGTGTAGCCGCCGTTGACCACGACGACGCGGGCCTGCTCGGTTGCGGACTTGCTGCCGGTGGCGTTCTTGATCCCGACACGGACGGCGGCCCCGGCGTCGGGGCTCTTCGCGGTACCGCCGAGTACGTCCTTGATCACGCTGCTGCTGGCGCTCTCGCTCAGGGTGCCGTCCTGCTGCACGGGCAGCAGCGCGGTCTTGTAGTCGCCGCCCTTGGCGAGGTCGGCGAGCTTGGCGAGGAAGGCGCCGAGGTCCTGGTCGGTCAGCGGCGGGTCGAGGATCTGGGCCAGGGTCTGCACGGTGGTGGTCGCGGCCTGCTTGTCGGAGGACAGCTTGCGCAGCACCCCTTGCATGACCTGTCCGAACCGCTCCAGCTGTGCGTTCTGGGCCTCGCCGGAGGCGCGGTAGGTGGCGTAGGCGACGGCCATCTTGCCGCTGAGGGTCTGGTCCGCGCCCTTCTTCACGAGGGGCGGCTCGCCCTTCTTCTTGGAATCCGGGTCCGGCACATCGGAGTTGGTGGTGATGTCGATGTTGCCGACGAGTTCGACGAGGTTGCTGAGGTAAGGGGTGTCCAGGCGCCAGGTGCCCTGGATGTTGGTCCCGAGCACCGTGTCGAGGGCGTCCTGGGTCCCGGAGGAGCCGTCGTCGTCGACCGACTTCGCGAGCGTCGTCGTCGAGCCGCTGTCGTCCGTCAGGGCAAGGGAGTTGGGCAGCAGGACGGTGGTGCCCTGCTTGGTGGTGGTGTTGTCGACGAGCAGCGCCGTGGAGGTGCCGCCGCCCTTCGTGTTGTGCAGGTGGACGACGAGCACGTCGCGGTTCTGGGCGCCCACCGGGGTCGCCGTGCCGGTCTTGCCGCCCGAGGACGTGCCGGGAAGCTTGCCCGCGTACCAGAGGTAGCCGACGCCGCCGACCGCGACCAGGGCGAGCACCACGACCAGGGCGACGACCCGGCTGCGGGCGCGGCGCCTGGCCTCCTCGCGGCGTTCGGTGCGGTTCTCGGTGAACTTCAGCCAGTCGATGACGTCTTCGGAGTCGGCTTCCTGCTCCTCGACGAAGGCGAACTGTTCGGTGCGGTAGTCCCGGTCGGCCCGCCCGGCACGGGGTTCGCCGTCCTCGGCGGGTCCGGCCTGGTGCGGGATGTAGGCGGTCTGCTCGGCGACCCGGGGCTGCTGACCGGTGCTCGCGCCGGCCGTGTTCGCGGCCTGCCCGTACGGGTCGTACGCGGCCGAGGTGGTGCCGCCGGACGCGGACGCACCGGTGCCGTACGGGTCGTAGGAGTGGACCGGCGGCTGCTGACCGGTGTCATAGGACGACACCGGCGGCTGCTGACCGGTGTCATACGGCGATACCGGCGGCTGCTGGCCTGTGTCGTAGGGCTGGACGGGCTGCTGCCGGCCGGTCGCGTACGGGTCATAGCCGTAGCCCTGAGGCTGAGCGGCGCCGTAGGGGTCGTACCCCTGGGGAGGCTGCTGCTGCGGCACCTGTCGGTACACAGGCTGCCCGAACTCGTCGTAGCCGACGAGTTCGTACTGGTCGCCGCCCGCGTATCCGTCGTATCGGTCGTTCACCGGTGCCCCTCTCGGCTCACTCGCCGCGGTACAGCTCGCGCTTGTCGATGTAGCGCACCACACCGTCCGGCACCAGATACCAGACGGGATCGCCCTTGGCGACCCTCGCACGGCAGTCTGTGGACGAGATGGCGAGCGCGGGAACCTCGACCAGCGAGACACCGCCCTCCGGAAGTCCCGGGTCGGTCAGGGTGTGGCCGGGCCGGGTGACTCCGATGAAGTGCGCGAGGGAGAACAGCTCCTCCGTGTACCGCCAGGTGAGGATCTGGCCGAGCGCGTCCGCGCCGGTGATGAAGAAGAGGTCCGCCTCGGGGTTGAGCGAGCGGAGGTCGCGCAGGGTGTCCGTGGTGTAGGTCGGGCCGCCGCGGTCGATGTCGATGCGGCTCACCGAGAACTGGGGGTTCTCGGCGGTCGCGATGACCGTCATCAGATAGCGGTCCTCGGCCGGGGTGACCTTGCGGTCGGTCTTCTGCCACGGTTGCCCGGTCGGCACGAACACCACCTCGTCGAGGTGGAACTGCGCGGCGACCTCGCTGGCCGCCACGAGGTGCCCGTGGTGAATCGGGTCGAACGTGCCGCCCATGACGCCGAGGCGGCGCTTGCCCGGAGTCGAGGGGCCGTTTCCGGGGCCGATGATCAGACGCTTCGACGCGGCGCCTCCAGCCACGCCGCTCGCGCCGTCCTCGCCGCCTCCGGCCGCGCCGCTCGCGCCACCCGTGGCGGCGCCGGCGGCGCCGCGCTCCGTGTCACTCGCCGGACCGGTAGGCATGTCCTGCTCTCCCATGCGTGCAGACCCTACCGGCCCGGCCCACGGGCTCCGGCCGACAGGGGCCCTGAGCGGGCCCTCGGGGCTCAGCGGTCCCGGTTGAAGCGCGTGGTGATCCACAGCAGCAGAACCAGGACGAAGAAGGCGCCGCCGCCGGTCAGGTACGGGCTGAGGCTCTCGTGGTTGCCGCCGTGCTCGCCCTCGGCGGCAACGGTGACCAACTGTGCAGCGGTGCTGTGGAAGCTCATCTCGGCAGGACCTATCCGGTGTGGGCGGGATAAAGACGTCGGCCCATCGTATGCGGGGGACTCGGCCACGATCACGCCGACTCCGCCGTTGGGGACGCCGGTTGCCGCCTGCCCCGCACGGGTACGGCGCTTCCGGCGGAAACCTCAGTCGTCCCGCTTGTACCCGCGCAGCAGGAACCAGGCGGTCAGGGCCACCCCGACGATCATCACGATCAGCACGACGCGGAGCAGATTGCCCGGGCCCTGCCTGTCTGCCGCGCTCGCGGCTTCGGTGAGCCAGGTGGCTGCGGGGATGTGCTCCATGGCGGACGACTCCTTCTCTGTACTGCCCGTCCACGGTATCTCCGCCTAGGCTGGGCTCTGCCTTGGGGGCACATAGGGCACTCAGACGCACATGGGGGAACACATGTCCGACGGCGGCCACGAGCAGAACGGGCACGAGAACGTGCCGAGCAGGCAGCGCAGGCGCTTCGAGGGGATCTCCTCGCGGGCGTACGAACATCCGGCGGACCGCTCGGCCCTGGTGGCCCTGCGCAAGCTCAGCGGCTTCGACACCGTCTTCAAGGCACTCAGCGGCCTGCTGCCCGAACGCAGCCTGCGGCTGCTGTTCCTGTCGGACTCGGTGCGCGTCTCCGACGCCCAGTTCGCCCACCTCAACGACATGCTGCGGGACGCCTGTTACATCCTGGACCTGGAGAAGGTCCCGCCGATGTACGTCACCCAGGACCCGCAGCCGAACGCGATGTGCATCGGCCTGGACGAGCCGATCATCGTCGTGACGACGGGACTCGTCGAGCTCCTGGACGAGGAGGAGATGCGGGCGGTCGTCGGGCACGAGGTCGGCCACGCGCTGTCCGGTCACGCCGTCTACCGCACGATCCTGCTGTTCCTCACCAACCTGGCGCTCCGGGTCGCCTGGATCCCGCTCGGGAACCTCGCGATCATGGCGATCGTGACGGCGCTGCGCGAGTGGTTCCGCAAGTCGGAGCTGTCGGCCGACCGGGCGGGGCTCCTTGTCGGGCAGGATCTGAAGGCCTCGATGCGCGGTCTGATGAAGATCGCGGGTGGCAACCATCTGCACGAGATGAACGTGGACGCGTTCCTCGCGCAGGCCGAGGAGTACGAGGCCGGGGGCGACCTGCGCGACTCCGTCCTCAAGATCCTCAACGTGCTCCCCCGCACCCACCCCTTCACCACCGTCCGCGCCGGCGAGCTGAAGAAGTGGGCCGAGTCCCGCGACTACCAGCGGATCATGGACGGTCACTACCCGCGCCGCACCGAGGACAAGGACACCTCGGTCTCGGACTCCTTCCGGCAGTCGGCAGCCAGCTACGCCAGCGACGTGAAGAACTCCAAGGACCCGCTGATGAAGCTGGTCAGCGACATCGCGGGTGGTGCGGGAGACCTCGGCGGCAGGGTGCGGCGCGGCTTCGGCGGCTTCGCGAGCGGCGCCCCCGGGGCCGCCTCGGGCTCACCCAAGGATGAATCCGGTACGCCCAAGGACGCGCCCCCGCGGAACACCGACGGCACCCCCGGCGACGAGAGCCCCGAGGGCAACGGCTGAGACGGAGCCCCGACGGCAACGCCTGAGACGAAGCCCCGACGGCGACGGCTGAGACGAGAGCCCCCATGGCGACGGCTGACCGGAAGGAATGCCGGCCCACGGCACCTACTGACCGGGCCCCGGCAGCACCACCGCGGACCACCGCGGACCACCGCGGACGCCTCCGGGCAACGGCTACAGCTTCGGCTGCGCGCTCGTCGCCAGCGAGCCGCACAGCGCCGTCGCGCTCCCGGTGGCGTACGGGTCGGTGCCGGCCGGGCCGCCCGCCTTCGCCGTCTGTCCCGCGAGCAGCGGGCGCAGCTGGCTCACGGAGTCCTCGGAGCAGGCGAGCGGCCCACCCTGGACGTAGGAGACGACCAGCTCGGCCTGGTGCATGCGCAGGTCGTCGCGGTCGAAGCGGAAGTGCAGCTCGCGCCGGACGGTGAACAGCGAGGCCTTCGCCGTGGCGTCCGAGCCCGTCGGCTTCAGCGCGTACACGAAGGTGTGGTCGGCGATGACCTCGAGGGTGTTCGAGTCGAACTCGGCGGCTTGCAGAGTGCCCTGTACGCGGATCTTGCTGTCGGCGAGCTGGACGCGGGTGGTGTCGAAGCGGACCAGCCAGCCGGTGGGCGCGTGCCGCCCGTCGGCGGTCGGCCGCTCGAAGCTCTGGTCGAACTGGTCGAGCTGCTGCGGGTCGAGCAGTATCCGTACGGGCCGGGTGGCGCCGCCGGTGAGCACGTCCGGGTCGAGGGAGGACTCGACGAGGTAGTCCTTGGCGGTGGTCAGGGCGGTGACGACCTGGCTGTCGGAGAAGTGCGCGGTGCGCCGGGAGGGCGGCAGCGTGATGCCCTCGGCGCCGACGCGGAACTGTGCGGCGGGGCTGTGCGCGTACAGCCCCTCGGCGCTGGCGGAGCCGGGCACGGCGGTCTGCGGGGCGAGCGGTATGACCGTCATCCGCAGCGGCTCGGGGGGCTGGGCGGCCGGCGTCTGGTACGGGTGGCGTACGCCCATGTAGATCGCGGTGCCGAAGGCCACGGCGATCAGCAGGACGAGGAGCAGCGCCTGCCGGGACAGCCCGCGCCGGAGGGCCGGGCGGCGGCGTACGGCCGGGGTGTGGTCGGCCATGCGCTCCTGCGCGGAGAACTCCTGGAGGCGGGCAGCACGGACGAACGACTCGTCGAACACGACGGATCGGTATTCGTCCTCGCCACCAGCGGGAGCGCCCTCAGGTGTCCCCTCAGGTGGGTCTGCAGGCCCGCCCATACATTCAGAGTAGGTCTCCCGGAGCTCAGGTAAACGCCCTGGTACACGACAAGTTCTGACAGGTTCTCACCCGGGTGGTCACTCCGTGCGAGGGGCACCCTCGGCAGTCGCCAGCGTGTTCGAGGGATGCCTGTCGCGCCGCTTCAGGAGACCGCCGTCAGCGTCGGAGGAGCGGCCGTCGTCACGGTGTGCGGGGGACCGCCGACACCGCCGGCTGGGAATAGTCGGCCGAAGCGGAGGGGCTGGTGCCGGTGACCTTGTCCTGGCCCTGCTCCAGGCCTGTCGAAGCGGGCGGCGGGACCTGCTCCTGGCGGCCCGAGGAGGCCCCTCGGTAGACCGCCGTGAAGGCGAGGGCGACCATGCCGATGCCCATCACCAGGGCGAGGATCCAGGCGACGGGGCGGTGCCAGCGGGTCTGCTTTCCGTAGCTGCCATAGGCCCCGGGTGCGCCGTAGCGGCCTTCCAGGACGTCGGAGTCGTCCAGATCGTCCAGGTCGGGATCATGGCCGAAATCACCACGGTCATCGGGGCCGAACCCGTCCTCGTAGCGCTCGTCGTCGCCGCGTGCGCCCCGGGCGTGCGCCCGGCGCGCCTCGGCCTCGGAGGCCTCCGCGCGGGCCTGTGCGGCCGCCAGGAGTCTCTCCACGGCGGTCGGCTCGTGAATCACCGCCGCCCGTACGAAGTCCTCGTCGAAGACCACGGAGGCGAACTCTTCGTCCGCACCCCCGCGGTCGCGGTCGTCGTCGGGCTCCCAGCCGTCAGGGAACGGCGTGCCCCCCACGTCCTCCGGCACGGATCCAGAGTAGACCTGGGGGGTCAATTTGGGCAGACGGTATGGAAATTCATCCACCTGACGAGACGATTCCGCCGGGGGCGGGGTCAGCGCCGGATGTGCCCGTCCCCCGTGACGATGTACTTCGTGCTCGTCAGCTCCGGCAGCCCCATCGGGCCCCGCGCGTGCAGCTTCTGCGTGGAGATGCCGATCTCGGCGCCGAAGCCGAACTGGCCGCCGTCGGTGAAGCGGGTCGAGGCGTTGACGGCGACCGTCGTGGAGTCGACCAGCTGGGTGAAGCGGCGGGCCGCCTGCTGCGAGGTGGTGACGATGGCCTCCGTGTGGCCCGAGGTCCACAGCCGGATGTGCTCGACCGCCCGGTCGAGCGAGTCGACGACGGCGGCGGCGATGTCGTACGAGAGGTACTCCGCCTCCCAGTCCTCGGGGGTGGCCTCGACGACGGTGGCCTTGGAGTCCTTGGCGTAGGCGAGGACACGCTCGTCGGCGTGCACGGTGACCCCGGCGTCCGCGAGGGCGTCCAGGGCGCGTGGCACGAACTCGGGCGCGATGTCCTGGTGGACCAGGAGCGTCTCGGCGGCATTGCAGACGCTGGGGCGCTGGGCCTTGGAGTTGATCAGGATGTCGATCGCCATGTCGAGGTCGACGTTCGCGTCGACGTAGACGTGGCAGTTGCCGGTGCCGGTCTCGATGACCGGGACGGTGGACTCCTGGACGACCGTGCGGATCAGCGAGGCGCCGCCGCGCGGGATGAGCACGTCGACCAGGCCGCGGGCGCGCATCAGCTCGCGGACGGACTCGCGGCTGTCTCCGGGCACGAGCTGGATGGCGTCGGCGGGCAGTCCCGCGCCGCCCACGGCGTCGCGCAGGACCCGTACGAGGGCCGTGTTCGACTCGTACGCGGACGACGAGCCGCGCAGCAGCACCGCGTTTCCGGACTTCAGACAGAGTGCGGCGGCGTCGACCGTCACGTTCGGGCGGGCCTCGTAGATGATCCCGACGACACCGAGGGGGACGCGGACCTGGCGCAGGTCGATGCCGTTCGGGAGGGTCGAGCCGCGGACGACCTCGCCGACCGGGTCGGGCAGCGCGACGACGTCGCGGACGTCGGAGGCGATCGCGCGCACGCGCTCAGGCGTGAGCGTGAGCCGGTCGATGACGGTCTCGCCGGTCCCGGCCTCGCGGGCGCGCGCGATGTCCTTGGCATTGGCGGCGACGATCTCGCTCGTACGGACCTCCAGGGCGTCCGCGATCGCGAGCAGCGCGTCGTCCTTCTCCGCCCGCGGGAGGGGCGCCAGGTCGGCGGCGGCGGCCTTCGCACGGTAGGCGGCCTGGGTGACCGGGGACATCGAGTCGTACGGCGAGAGCGTGGTCATGAGGGAAGCGTAGTGCGCCGCGCCGACCGGTCCACCGGCTATCCCACACCGCGAGACGGGCCCAAAAGGGGCGAACCCCTGCGCGGGCTCACAGCGGGCGAACCCCGACTCGGGCTCACGGCGGGTGGCCGCCGATGCCGGCTCAAAAGGGGTGGACGCCGACCGGCGTCGCCGGCAGCGGTCCGTACCCCTCCGCGATCCGCTGGTGGTACGTCTCGCGGTCGATGACCTCCAGACCGACGATCTCCCAGGGCGGGAGCTTGGCGGTCTGCCGGTGCTCGCCCCACAGGCGCAGCGCGACGGCCGCCGCGTCGTGCAGGTCTCGGGCCTCTTCCCAGTAGCGGATCTCCGCGTGGTCGTTGGCGTACCGGCTGGTCAGCAGAAAGGGGTGGTCGTGGGCGAGCTGCTCGAGGCCGCGCCTGACCTCTGTCAGCGGGGCCTCACCGCCCGAGACGCTCAGCGTGACGTGCCACAGCCGGGGCAGGTCGGCCGGCTCCTCGCCGTCGTAGGTGTCACCGGCCGCGACGCTCGTCAGGGCGCGTTCCTCGCCCGCCGCGCGGGATGCCGCCGCACGGGACGGGGGTCCCCCCGCTCGAGCGGAGCCGATAGTGGGGGAGGTACCACCGCGGGACGCCGCCGCCCCAGGGCGCACTCGTCTCACGACGGCCTCCTTTACGCAATGGTCGTACCGAATACCGGGGTCTCCCTGCCACAAAGTTGAGCAGGTGGGGAGCCTCCGCGTGGCGGTTTTACGGAACGTGCCCCACTGGAGCCGCGAGAATCGGCCGTTTACGGGCGTAGTGGACAGGTCCCGGCTTACGGATGCAGCAGGACGAGGTCGTCCCTGTGTACGACCTCACGCTCGTACGCGGGGCCCAGCTCGCGCGCCAGTTCCCTGGTCGAACGGCCGATGAGCTGCGGGATCTCCTTGGCGTCGAAGTTCACCAGGCCGCGCGCGACCGCCCGGCCGGCGCTGTCGCGCAGCTCGACCGGGTCGCCCGCGGTGAACTCGCCCTCGACGGCCGCGATGCCCGCCGGCAGCAGCGACTTGCGCCGCTCGACGACCGCGCGCACGGCCCCGTCGTCCAGGGTGAGCGCGCCCTGCGGGGTGGAGGCGTGCTGGAGCCACAGCAGCCGGTCGGCGGACCGCTTGCCCGTGGGGTGGAAGTACGTGCCGGTGTCCCGGCCCATGAGGGCGTCGGCGGCGCGGATCGCGCTGGTCAGCACCACGGGGATACCGGCCGCCGCGGCGATCCGGGCCGCCTCGACCTTGGTGACCATGCCGCCGGTGCCCACGCCCGCCTTGCCCGCGCTGCCGATGTCGATGCCGTCGAGATCGGACGGCTCGCGTACTTCCGCTATCCGCGAGGTACCGGGCTTGCTGGGATCGCCGTCGTAGACGCCGTCCACGTCGGAGAGCAGGACGAGCAGATCGGCCCGTACGAGATGGCCGACGAGGGCGGCGAGGCGGTCGTTGTCGCCGAAGCGGATCTCGTCCGTGGCGACGGTGTCGTTCTCGTTGACGACCGGCAGCGCGCCCATGGCGAGGAGTTTGTCGAGGGTGCGGGAGGCGTTGCGGTGGTGGGCGCGGCGCCTGGTGTCGTCGGAGGTGAGGAGCACCTGTCCGACGCGGATGCCGTAGCGGGCGCAGGAGGCGGTGTAGCGGGCGACCAGGAGGCCCTGGCCGACGCTGGCGGCGGCCTGCTGCCGGGCGAGGTCCTTGGGGCGGCGGCGCAGCCCCAGCGGCGCGAGGCCCGCGGCGATGGCGCCGGACGAGACGAGGACGATCTCCTTCTCGCCGCCGCTGCGCACCTTCGCGAGGACGTCGACGAGGGCGTCGACCCGGTCCGCGTCGAGACCGCCGGCAGCGGTGGTCAGCGAGGAGGAGCCCACCTTGACCACGATCCTGTGGGCCTGCGCCACGGCACCTCTGTCGGCCTGTGGCACGACGTCCGTGTGAGCCTGCGCCACAGCGTTCGTCCGGGCCTGCGTGACGGTCTGCCTTGCCCCTGCCACCTGCTGTGTGTCCCCTCGCGTCGATCCGGGTGCCCCGCCTGGCAATCTACGCGAAGAGGACCGGCCGCCGCCCGCCGGTCCAGTCCCCGGACGGCTCCCGCCGACCTCGGCGGTCCGGTGGCCGTACGGCTCAAGCGGCGCGTCGACCACGCTGGTCGTACGGCTCGCACCGCGCGTAGGCCGCCATGGACATATGGCTCGCACCGCGCGTCGACCACGGCGGTCGTACGGCTCACGCCGCGCGTCGACCACGGCGGTCGTACGGCTCACGCCGCGCGTCGACCACGGCGGTCGTACGGCTCACGCCGCGCGTCGACCACCGTGGGCGTGCGGCTCACGCCGCGCGGCGTGCCCCCAACACCCGTCGTGCCACCCGGCGCAGGCGCGGGAAGCGCCTGGTGCGGGGCCTGAAGCCCTCGATGGTGACCGTTTCGCGGGTGGTCGGTACGTAGCAGCTGTCCGGGATGCCGGCGGCTGGGTCGCGGAAGTGCGGGTAGCCGAGGTAGGCCTTGCGGCCGCGGGACTCCAGGTGGACCTCGGGAGCCTTCTTCGCCTTGATGAACTCCAGTACGTCGACGAGGAGGTCGCCCCGGCCCTGGGCCACCAGGTGGAGGCGCAGCCGCTCGTGGACCTTGAGGCGTGCGGCGATGCCCTCGTGCCAGTACGCGTCCATCAGCGGCTTGGCCAGGTCGAGCTTGTTGCGCCGGATCTTCTCGCTCTGCTTGAGGAACCCGGGGCCGAACTGCGGGAGGAGGGTGATGAGGAACGGACGCATCATCAGGGCGTCGCGTCGCGGCCCGGCCGGTACGTGCTCCGCGATCAGGCCCATCAGGGCGCGGGCGGAGTCGAAGCGCAGCGTGTAACTGCCGCTCTTGGTCACGTGCTTGCCGTCGTCGCGGCCGACCAGGAAGTAGCACTCGTAGTCGGCGATCACGGAGACGCCGTCGGCGCGGAGATAGGCCTCCATGGTGAACAGCGCGTCCTCGCCGGTCTTCAGCGACTCGTCGAAGTGCATGTCGTGCCGCGTGAGCAGCTCGCGACGGAACAGCTTCTGCGCGCTGAGCGTGAACTTGATGTTCGAGGAGAAGACGTCGGTACGGGGCTGGTCCTTGCCCCACATCGACTTCGGGGCGGTCCTGTTGACGCCGACGACCTTGCCGAGCACCACGTCCGTGCCCTGCTCGTCGGCCATGGCGACCATCCGCTCCAGGGCCTCGGGGCCGAAGTAGTCGTCGGCGTCGAGGAAGAAGACGTAGCGTCCGCGGGCCTTGTCGAGTCCGACGTTGCGCGGTCCGCTGGGGCCGCCCGAGTTCGGCTGCCTGAACACGGTGACGGACATGGCCGCCCGCTCGGCGAACTCCTCCAGGTACTCCCCCGTGCCGTCCGTCGACCCGTCGTCGACGGCGATGACCTCGATCCGTGCCGGGTCGAGCGTCTGGTTCTCCACCGACTCCAGGCACTTGACCAGGTACGGCATCGCTTCGTACGCCCCGATGATCACGCTCACATCAGGTTGCGGCACGTTTCCCCCTTGTTACGGGAAATATCACTAGAACATTTCCCCTTAATCACCTCAATCGCTACCTGGAGAGACGACCGGAAGTACGTATCGGTTGCCCGAAGCGACTCACTTCGTGAGCCAGCTCACAGGAAACGGCCAGGAAACGAGCGGTAGCGGCACAGCAAGGGTTGCAGGAACACGTAAGAGAAAACGTAAGAAAAGGACATGGCCCCGAGGAGTTCCTCGGGGCCATGCCCTCAGCAGGGGGGCAGGCGGGTCAGCCCGTGACCGTCGCGCCGTCCGTGTCTCCGGTCACGCGCTGGCCGGGCAGCGCGTTCGCCAGGCCACTGTCGGCCACCAGCTCGCTGTCGCTCGACAGATCCCCGCCGGCCGACGAAGTACCGGTCTCCTGACCGAGATTGCGTACCTCGGCCTTCTGCGCCAGCTGCCGCACCGCGGAGTTGAACTGGTCGATCGAGGCCGGCTCGTCGGGGCCGAGCAGATACCGCTTCAGTTCCTGACGGTCGGCGGCCTGCGCGTCGGCGGCCGTATCGGTCACCGCGGCGAGCAACTCACCCAGTTCGGCTGCCGAGTTGGACAGGATCACGGCGGCACGCACCGCGGTGTTCTGCCGCTTGAACTCCTCGACGCCCAGCTCGGCGGAGTCCGTGACCGCGTACGGCTTGCCGCTCGCGATGAAGTCGGAGACCACGCTGGAGATGTCGGAGACCATCGCGTCGGAGACGTTGAAGCAGTCGTACAGACGCGGCTCGGCGCCCGTGATGACCCGGTGCTCACCGGCCCCGAACGAGCGCCAGTACGCGTCGTTCCAGTCGGCGCGCAGCCGGGCGACCTCGGCGTGCTTGGCCGGGTCGACCATGCCGTCGCGGGTCGCCTCGGCCTCGTCGCCCTTCTCGGCGGCGCCGGTCAGCTCGGCGATGCGGGCCTCGATGCGGGCCAGCTCGGCCTTGGCCGCGCTCTGCGCCGCGGCGTCGGCGGCGAACCGCGGGTCGGCGGCGTGCTCGGCGGCGGCCTTCTCGACCAGCGCGGTGATCCGCTCGTGCGCGGCCTTGGCCTGCGCGCTGCGGGTGCCGGTGAAGGGGTGTGGCTTGTAGAGGACGCGGACCGGCCGGTCGGCGGCGAGCAGCCGCTTCACGATGTTCTCGCCCGCGAGCAGGATCGAGGTGTTGCCGGGGTTGTCGTCCCAGCCCTCCCAGGTGGGGGCGTACAGCACGGTGGGTATGCGGCCCTCGGGCACGCCCTGCCAGGACTGGATCGGGGCGAGCTGCGGGCGGCCGACCTCCACGATGTCGTCGTCGCGGACGCCCACGTCGGCGATGGCGTAGCGGTCGCGGCCCGCGCGGCCGGCGGTCCACACCTCGTCGTACACCTTGCTGAACGGGTTGACGCTGGCGAGCTTGTCGCTGTCGCCGTGGCCGATGAAGACGTGCTTGATGGTGGGCACGCGCAGCATGTGGATGTTCTTGCCGACGTTCGCCGCGTAGAGCGCGACGCGCACCGTGGACAGGTCCATGTTCATCAGGTGCACCCCTCCGGGCACGCAGATGACCGGCACGGTGGTGGGCGCCATGCGCTCCAGGATGGCCCGCTCGCGGAGGATGATCAGCGGCTTGGTGTCCAGCTGCTCCATCGTCTCCAGCCACATGTTGACCTGGTACGCGGAGTCCTTGGAGCCGGAGAAGTAGAGCACCGTCTCCGGGCGGTACTCGCGCAGCCAGTCGTCGACCGCCGCCAGGACCTTCTCGGCGTTCGGCGGGGTCTTCCGGCCACGGACGAACGGGACGAGCGCGGCGACGTATCCGAAGGCCAGCACCAGCGTGAGGGCGATGCCCGCGAAGCCGTAGACGTTGTTGTCGGTCGCCGCGGTAATGAGGACGCCGACGACCGCGACCAGGTCGAGGTGGAGCATCTTCTCGGCGGACCGGGAGAGCAGGCGGCGCGGCGGCGCGTCCGGGATGCGGATGCGCGAGCCCAGGTCGACGTTGCGGGTGGCGACCGGCATCTTGCGGCGCAGCCGGATCAGCGTGATCAGCGCGCCGTGCGGGGCCTGGAAGCCGTAGAAGGCCAGGAAGCACGCGATGGCCGCGTAGAAGACCATGCTGTCGGACAGGTCGAGGCGCGCCAGCAGCAGCACGAGCAGCAGTTGGCGGATCAGGAACCTGATGGACAGACCGGCCCGCACCTTGCTCAGGCGGTTGACCAGATAGGAGCCACGCCGGTGCAGATAGTGGTCCGCCAGGTACGTCACGGCGGCCGCGGCCGCGAAGGCGGCGACGCTCGGCAGGAGCGCGGCCAGCATCAGGCAGGGGAAGCCCAGCATCATGAGGGCCGCCGCGGCCAGCTCGGCCGCGCTGCCCACCCGGGCAACGCGAATAGCGGTGGAAATCACGGAGAAACCTGCTCTTGAGGGGTGAGTGCCGGTTTGGTACTGAATGTGAGCTAAAAGAGAAATTTACGGATTCAGGCCTCTGTGAATGCACAGTAAACGTGCAGAAACAGAGGCCTGAATTACGTAAGAAGACTATTCGATTTTGATTATGCCACGCCGTCCTGGCGGTCCAGGACACTGGCCAGGGCCGCCTCGAAGCCGGAGGCCTGGCCCGCTCCCGCCGTCGGGTCCTGCTGGCGGACGTCGATGACATGGCCGGTCAGTTCGGAGACCAGCACGTCGAGCGAGGTGCGCGCCACGGCCTCGGAGGACAGCAGCGAACCCGAGGGCTCCTGGCCGAACGCCTTGGTGCGCATGGGGGTCGCGGTGCGCTCGGGGTTGATGCAGTTGACGCGGATGCCGTCGCCGGCCCACTCGTCGGACAGCGCCTGGGTGAGGTTCACCATGGCGGCCTTGGTCGAGGAGTAGAGGCTGTACTCGGCGCGGCCGCGCGTGTAGCTGCTGGAGGTGTAGAGCAGCAGTTGGCCCTTTGTCTCGGCCAGGTACTTGTACGAGGAGCGGGCGATCTGCACCGGAGCGAGATAGTTGACCTTCAGCGCTTCCTCGATGGTCGCGTTGTCCGTCTCGGCGAGCTTGCCGATGCGCAGCACGCCCGCGGTGTTGATGACGTAGTCGATGCGCCCGGTCTCGGCGTACGCCGTGGACAGCGCGTCGTCGACCTCCTCCGGGTTCTCGACGTGTGTGCCGGTGGTCGAGCGGCCGAGCGCGTACGTCTTGGCGCCGTAGCCCTCGGCGAGTTCGGCGATGTCCTTGCCGATGCCGTAGGAACCGCCGAAGACCACCACGGTCTTGCCGGTGAGCAGCGCGCGGTAGGCGGCTTCGTCGGCCTGCTCGGGCGCGGCGGTGGAGGCCAGCTGGAAGAGCTTGTCGGCGATGAAGACGTCGACGGGCTGGGTGACCTTCATGTTGTACTCGTCACCCGCGACGACGTGGATCGGCACGTCCGGCAGGTACTTGAGGACGACGGAGCAGTCGTCGGTGGCCTGGAAGTTGGGGTCACCGGCCGCGACCTCGTAGGCCCGGCGGATCGTGGACAGCTTGAACGCCTGGGGCGTCTGGCCGCGGCGCAGCCGGGAGCGGTCCGGGATCTCGGTGATGAACTCGCCGTCCTCGCCGTGCGTGCGGGTCACGATGATCGTGTCCGCGGACGGGATGGCGACGTCGACGGCCTGGTAACGCTCCAGCGCGGTCACGCAGTCGGCTATGACGCGCTCGGAGAGCAGCGGGCGCACGGCGTCGTGGAACAGGACGTTGCGGTCCTCGCCCTCGGCCAGCCCCTCGCCCAGGGCGGAGATCGCGCGCTCGGTGGTCTCGTTCCGCGTCGTGCCGCCCTCGATGATCCGGGTCACCTTGGTGAAGCCCGCCTTCGCGACGAGCTTCTCGACATCCGGCACATAGCCAGGGGCCATCAGCACGATGATGTCGTCGATCGCGTCGGCGTGCTCGAAGGTGGTCAGCGTGTGCTCGATGACCGCCTTGCCGGCGATCTTCAGCAGCTGCTTCGGAATCGACAGACCCACGCGCTGACCGGTGCCACCAGCCAGGATCACTGCGGTGGTACGGGGCTTGGCAAAGTGCTCAGACACAGGTGACCTACCTTGGGGCGACAGGGAACCCGGGAATGGTCCCACCTACGGTTACTGCCATGCAAGGTGAGCGCCGTCTACTGCATATGTGCGCGCAACCGTTTATTCACCTTGCTTGCAGGCGACTTCCGAGAACCCGGACCGGATTGTCCGGATTTGCTGTGAGTAACTGCACACGTTTTTAGTGCGGTTTCTCCTCAGGTCCGCTTCAGGCGCCTGAGTACCCGGTGGCCGAGGACCCTGACGAGCTCCTTGGAGGAGGTCTGGTGCACCGTGCGCGCCGCGGGATGTTCCGGCGGCGCCTCGGCGGCGACGGCCAGCGCGCCGTACAGCGCGTGGGCGGCCACCTCCGGATCGATCCGCGCAGCCGCCGGTGCGGGACCGTCCTGCGCGGCCGACGGTACGGCGGACAGCAGCGCCGGGTCGCCGAGTACCCGTACGCCCATGGTGCCGATCCGCTCGGCCATCTCCGCGCCGATCCCGGTCGCCGCCTCCAGGGCCCACGCCGGGGTGACGATCCGGGCGTCGTCCGGCGCGGGGCGGCAGGTGTTCTTCATATGCATGACCGCGCCGCCCCGCACCAGTTTGGAATAGAGCTCGTCGGGCAGACCATTGCCGCGGAATTCCATGTTGAGTTTCCGCAGCATTTCGGTCTCGGCGAGTGTGAGGGAGCGATTCGCCGTGTCCGGCACCTCGACCAGGAGACCGTCGGGCAGGCCGAGAAGGGACTCGAAGGTGCGCATCAGGCCGCCGCGGTCCCGGTCGTCGACCACGACGACGGTGATGTTCTCGGCGCCGGCGACCCGCGCCCAGCGCTCGACGAGCCGGTCATGGCGGTGCCGGCGCCAGAAGCTGGGGTTGGGCTTCTCGTACGGGGCCTTGCGCAGCATGTGGTCGAGCCAGTCCTCGTACCCCATGCGCAGACCGTTCTGCACGTACTGCTGCCACTGCGAGGGCATGATCTTCGCCAGCGGGCGCAGCGTGACCAGGATGTGCACGCGGTCGCGGCCCAGGTCGTCGACGATCCGCGCGATGGTCTCGTCGTCGGGCGCGTCCGCGAAGAACTCGCTGCTGATCACCGAGGTCTGTTTCCCGGTCGCGCGCACCGCGTCCAGGAGCCGCGCCCAATGACCCTCGGTGGGGCGGGCGTCGCCCATCATGCCGGGCCGGGCGCAGATCGCGAGGGCGGCTTCCATGGGGTGCCTGCTGTGCGCGGGGAAGGCCACGCCGTGCCCGGCCATCGCGTCCTTCGCGGCGAACAGCGCGCCCTGGATGGAGGTGGTCCCGGTCTTGTGCGGGCCTATGTGCAGCAGCCGGGTGCCTGCGGGCAGCGGCCGCGGCCGCTGCCGAGTACCGGAGGTCACCGGCGAGGGGGCGGCCGTCTCGGCGGCCGCCATCTCGGCGGCCGCTGCCTCTGGGGCTGTCATCTCCGCGGCTACCGTCTCCGCGACCGCCATCTCCGGGGCCGGCCCCTCCGCAGCTGCCGCCTCCGCGGTCACCGTCTCCGCAGCCGCCGTCCCGGCTGTCGCCGTCTCCGGGGCCGCCGTCTCCGGGGCCGCCGTCTCCGGGGCCGCCACCTCTGGGGCTGCCATCTCCGCGACCGCCGCCTCCGCGGTCGTCCCCTCCGCAGCTGCCGCCTCCGCGGCAGCCGTCTCCGCGGCTGTCGTGTGGCCTGTCGAACAGTCGGTCTCCATGGTAAGAGGACGTTAAGGAGGGTTCCTGAGCGCAGGCTGAGAATGCCCTGGGACTCCAGTGAGTCCCAGGGCGTCACGCACGGTTCGGCGGCGGTTCACACGAGCTGTACGCCCGGCTCCCCCGCCTCGACCCGCAGCCGGGCCAGCGTGCTGGAGGCGGCGTCCGGCTTCAGCACCGTCTCCGGGACGCGCACCTGGGCGTCGATGCCGTCGCGGCGGATGTCGAAGAGGTGGTAGCCGCGGTGGGCGTCGATGAGCTTCCAGTGCGGGTTGTCCGCCATCCGCGGATCCCACTCCTTGTGAAAGGCCGCCTGGTCCTGGTCGCCGCCGCTGGAGATGGAGGTGCCGACGAACTCGGCGCCGACGACGTCGGAGTCCGGGTCGGCGAAGTCCTCCTTGAGGTCGCTGATCATCGTCAGGTGCCGGTCGCCGGTCATCACGACCGGGTTGCGGATGCTCGCGAACTCCTCCATGAGCGCGTTGCGTTCGGCCTGGTAGCCGTCCCAGGCGTCGTAGTACCAGAGCTTGCCCTCGCCGACCTGGAGGTCGGTCTCGGCCATCATGATCTGCGAGGCGATCAGGTTCCAGCGGGTCGGCGAGTGGTGCAGGCCACCGAGCAGCCACTCCTTCTGCTCGGCGCCGAGCATGGTGAGCGAGGGGTCCTCGGCACCTTCCTGGCTGGTCGCCTGGTCACTGCGGAACTGCCGGGTGTCCAGGACGTTGAGGCGGGCCAGACGTCCGAAGTCCAGGCGCCGGTACATCTGGATGTGCGGGCCGTTCGGGACGGCGGTGGCCCGGACCGGCATGTGCTCGTAGTACGCCTGGTAGGCGGCGGTCAGCCGGGCCACGAAGGCGTCGTGCGACTGCTTGTCGGGGTCCTGCGGGATCTCGCCGGCGAAGTCGTTGTCGACCTCGTGGTCGTCGAAGGTGACCACCCAGGGGGCGCTCGCGTGCATCGCCGCGAGGTGCGGATCGGTGCGGTACTGCGCGTACCGGTTGCGGTACTGGACGAGGGTGTACGGCTCGTCGTTGCCCTCGTGACGGCGTACGGCGGTCGCCGACGGCTTGGACTCGTAGATGTAGTCGCCGACGAAGAGGACGATGTCGGGGTCCTGGTCGAGCATGTCGGCGTACGGCGTGAAGTAGCCGTTCTGCCAGTTCTGGCAGGAGGCGAGGGCGACGCGCAGCGAGCCGCCCGAGCTGTACGGGTGCGGGGCGGTGCGGGTGCGGCCGGTCGGGGAGAGCTGCCCCTCGGCGCGGAAGCGGTACCAGTACACGCGGTCGGGGCTCAGCCCGCGGACGTCGACGTGCACGCTGTGGCCGTACTCGGGCCGCGCCTGGGCGGTGCCGCGGCGGGCCGTCTTGCGGAAGCGGCTGTCCTCGGCGATCTCCCAGTCCACCGAGACCGTGCGGTCGGGCATACCGCCGCCGTTCAGCGGGTCGGGGGCGAGTCTGGTCCACAGCACGATGCCGTCCGGCAGCGGGTCGCCGGAGGCGATGCCGAGCGTGAACACCCCGTCGGGCAGCGGCGTTTCGGCCGCGCGCGCGGCGGTGGGCAGCCACAGCTGGGCGGAGGCGGCGGCGCCGAGCACGGCGGCCCCCGCGGTGAGAAAGCGGCGTCGATCGCGTGAGATTGCTCCGGACATCGGCGAACTCCCTTGCGTCGGTGGCCCCTTGAACACCGGGAAGCTCACACGGCGCAGCAGCCCGCTCGTTGAACAGAATGCATCCTAGGCATGACAAATGCACGAGCAACGAACGACTCGCCGTGACGCGGGAACAGCGGGATCTGCGGGATCTGCGGGAACTGCGGGAACAGCGGGATCTGCGGGAACAGCGGAACAGCGGGAACAGCGGGAACAGCGGGATCAGCGGGATCAGCGGGATCAGCGGGAATGCTCCCGCTGCCCGACGGCGGTCACGACGGCGTCGGCCGCGTCAGTCGCCCACCGCCGCCCCGAAGCGGGCCCCGGCGGACGGCGCGCCCAGTGTGGCCGCGCCGAACGAGAAGGACCCGCTCGCGCCGATGCCACCGGAGCCGGCGGAGAAGACCCAGAGGGAGCCGTTGCCGGCGTTCTCGGCAGGGTCACCGACGATCAGGCCGTCCTTCTTGTCGGCGTTGGCGTCGAGGAGGGCGGTCTCGGCGCCGAAGCGGTCCTGCTTCTCCGCGGTTCCGGGCACCCCACGGGTGTTCTGACTGAACGACTTGGCGCCCGTGCCGGTCAGGCCCGAGGCGCTGCCGCGCAGCACGAGCACACTGCCCGCGTCGGTGATGCCGTCGAAGTCCTCGCCGGGCAGCCCGGTCGCCACGTCGAGGTAGCCGTCGCCGTTGGTGTCGCCGACCGACAGCCCGGAGCCCATGCCGTCACCGTGTTCCCCGACGCCCGGCACACCCGCGGTGTCCTGGTTGATCCACACCGGCTTGCGGATGGTGGAGACGCCGCCAGGCCCGCCGTAGACGACACCCAACGCACCGCCCTTGGTGGGGAGTTCGACGTCACTGTCGTAGGAGTCGACGCTGTGGCCGACGACGATGTCGCCGTAGCCGTCCTTGTCGAGGTCCCCGATCTCGACGTCCTCGCCGCCGATCAGGCGCCCCTTGGCGTCCTTCAGCCAGCCCCTCGGGGTGAAGCCCTCCTTGCCGCCCGTGAACAGGGCGGTACCGCGCGAGTCGGGTTCATCGGGGTCGCTGGTGCTCACGACGAGGTCGGCGATGCCGTCGCCGGTCACGTCGCCCGCCGTGAAGACGGCGTTCTGCAGGGCGTCCCGGGGGTCGAGGGTGAAGTAGTCCTTCTTCGGGCTCCCGCCGGTACGGGTGAACGGGCCGTGCCGGACCGTCGTGTCCTCCTCCTTCGGCTCGTCGGGGTGGTCGGAGAGCCACTGGTCGGCGCCCGGAGTCACCAGGTCGGGGTGCTTGTCGCCGTCGACGTCCCCGACGGCGAACTGCCCGTGCCACTCGCTCGACGGGCTCCAGGCGAGCGTCGTCGGTATGGCCGAAAGGCCCTTGGGGCCGCCCCAGTTGACGACCACGGCACAACCGTCGTCGACGTCCATCATCGCTACGCCGACGGACGAGAGCAGATCCGCGTATCCGTCGCCGTCGAGGTCGGCGCTCTGCAGACCAGAGCCGTACCCGGTCGCCGGGGTGTCGGACGTGTCGCGCCCCGGCCAGGTCAGCACCTGCTTGCGCGAGGTCGAAAGGCCGCTTGAGGAGCCGTACACCACGCTGACCGCGCCGGCCGTCGGCAGGCCGCCGACCTTGCTGTACGGCGCGCCGATCGCCAGATCCGGATAGCCGTCACCATTGAAGTCGTCGTGCAGCCGCTTGGCGCTGGGCGTGGCGGCAGCCGTCCCCGACACGGTGGCGGCGTTGACGACGGGCACCGTCAGCGCGCCCGCGGCCAGGGCGATACCGGCACCGATGACGAACGGCCCGCGACGGGAGAGGAAGGTACGGCGGTGGGACATGGGGATCCTGTAAGTCAGTAGTGACAAGGGAGAGTTGACGAGTCAGTTCGGGAACGCGACGCCGAGCTCGGCACCGCCCGCGACCGTGCCGAGGACGCGGGCACCGAAGGAGAAGGAGCCTTTGGCCGTGGCCCCGGCGGAGGTGGAGCGGAACACCCAGACGGCGCCGGCGCCGGAGTCCTCCCGCGTCGCGGCGACGACCGGTTCCGCCCTGCCGTCGCCGTCGGCGTCGAGGAGGAAGGCGTGGTCGCCGAAGTGGTCGCCGCTCTCGGCCGTGCCCGGCACGTCGGCGCTGTTCTGGCTGAACACCTGGGAGCCGGCGCCGGTCGGCCCGTGCGGCCCGCCCGGTACGACGGCGAAGGTGCCCGCCTGCTTCAGCCCGCCGAAGGTCTCGTCCCGGTTGCCCACCAGGATGTCCCCGTACCCGTCCCCGTCGACGTCCCCGATCGAGACCGCGCTGCCGAAACTGTCGTCCCGTTCCTGGACGCCAGGAACCCCGGGGGTGTCCTGGGTGATCACCTGGGGGGTGGCCGCAGCGGGGCCGTGCTGCGTGGCGTAGACGACCTGGATCCTGGCGTCCCCCAGGACGATGTCCGCGCGGTGGTCGCCGTTGACGTCACCGACCGCCAGGGAGGAGGTCGCCGGATCGATCCAGCGGCCCTGCGCGTCCTTGAGGACGGCTGGCGTCCGCAGGCCGTCGCGGCTGCCGTGCGCGTAGTTCAGCTGGTAGGCGTAGTCGCCCGAGTCGTCGGAGTCGTAGCTGCGGGCCAGCGTGACGAGGTCGGTGATGCCGTCGCCGTCCACATCGCCGGCCACCGCGTCGACCACGGCCATGTCACCGTCGACGATCTCCGCGTCGGTCCGGGTCGAGGCGGGAAGGCCGTCCCGGCCGAAGGGCCCGAACTGCAGACGGCCGCGCTGGAGCAGGTCCTCATGCCCGTCGCTGTTGAAGTCGCCGGTGACCGTGAGGTCGCCCTGGTACGGGCTGGTGCTCGCGGCGGGCAGGACCTTCCCCGAGCCGAAACCGCCGCGGCCGCCCCACAGCACGGTCCTGCTGCCCTGCCGGTCGATGCCGCCCTGCTGCCAGTGTTCGCCGCCGGACTCGACCAGCAGGTCGGTGAATCCGTCACCGTCCAGGTCGGCCGTGGCGAGCCGGGTGCCGAAGCGGTCGTCCTTCTCCACCGTGCCGGGGATGCCGGGGGACGCCTGCGTGTACACCTTCTTGGCGCCGGTACGGAGTCCGGCGGCCGACCCGTAGAGCACGGCGACATAGCCGGCCCGCGTCCTGCCGCTCACCGTCGCCGATGGCGCGGCCACGGCGAGATCCTCGTATCCGTCGCCGTCGAAGTCCTGTCGCACCGTCGTCGTGGCGGGCCGGGCGTGGGCGACCGGCAGGGCGGTGCTGGTCGCCGCGAGCACGGCGATCGCTACGGCCACCGCTCCTCGGGTTCTGGGCAGAATGGACTCGGACACGTCGACTCCGGGCTTTCGGAAAGCAGTTGGGCGCGGAGAGGAAGATCCTCATCCGCGCCCACTACGACTTCCGGCCCACCGTGTTGGTTGCCCTGCCGACGCCACGACTTTCCCGGGCGTTCACTTCCCCGCACCGTCAGAGGCGCGGGGAACGGCGCGAGCACCCCCACCCACCGCAGCCGACACCCGACCCCCGGCGGGGTCCGGGGTGGGCAGCCCCAAGGGACGGCAGGGGCTGGGCGGGGGCGAGAAACCCCCGACCAGCCCCACCGCACCCTAGAACGGCTCGAAGTCGTCGTACTCCTTCTCCGCCTCGTCCCGCTCCGCCTGCTTGTCACGGCGGCGCTGGGCGGCGGGTCGCGGCGCCTCGAGGCGGTGGTCCTCGCCGCGCCGGCCGAGCATCTCCGCACCGGCCATGACGGTCGGCTCCCAGTCGAAGACGACCGCGTTCTCCTCGGGGCCGATGGCGACGCCGTCGCCCGTGCGGGCCCCGGCCTTCATCAACGCGTCCTCGACACCGAGACGGTTTAGGCGGTCGGCGAGGTAGCCGACGGCCTCGTCGTTGTTGAAGTCGGTCTGGCGGACCCAGCGTTCGGGCTTCTCGCCACGGACGCGGAAGAGGCCGTCCTCCTCCTGGACCACGGTGAAGCCGCTGTCGTCGACCGCCTTCGGGCGGATGACGATACGGGTCGCCTCCTCCTTGGGCTTGGCCGCGCGGGCCTGCCCGACCAGGTCGGCGAGGGCGAAGGAGAGCTCCTTGAGGCCCATGTGGGCCACCGCCGAGACCTCGAAGACGCGATAGCCGCGCGCCTCCAGGTCGGGGCGGACCATCTCGGCCAGGTCCTTGCCGTCCGGTACGTCGATCTTGTTGAGGACGACCATGCGCGGGCGGTTGTCGAGGCCGCCGTACTGCTTCAGCTCCTCCTCGATGATGTCGAGGTCGGAGATCGGGTCACGCTCCGATTCGAGGGTGGCCGTGTCCAGGACGTGGACCAGGACGCTGCACCGCTCGACGTGGCGCAGGAACTCGAGGCCGAGGCCCTTGCCCTGGCTGGCGCCGGGGATGAGACCGGGCACGTCCGCGATCGTGTAGACCGTCTCGCCCGCCGTCACCACACCGAGGTTGGGGACGAGGGTCGTGAAGGGGTAGTCCGCGATCTTCGGCTTGGCGGCCGACAGGACCGAGATGAGCGACGACTTGCCGGCGCTCGGGTAACCCACCAGGGCCACGTCCGCGACCGTCTTCAGCTCCAGGACGATGTCCTGGAGGTCGCCGGGCACACCGAGCAGCGCGAAGCCGGGCGCCTTGCGGCGGGCCGAGGCCAGCGCCGCGTTGCCGAGGCCGCCACGCCCGCCCTGTGCGGCGACGTACGACGTGCCGTGGCCGACGAGGTCCGCGAGCACGTTGCCCGCCCTGTCGAGCACGACCGTGCCGTCCGGCACCGGCAGGATCAGGTCCTGGCCGTCCTTGCCGGAGCGGTTGCCGCCCTCGCCGGGCTTGCCGTTGGTGGCCTTGCGGTGCGGGGAGTGGTGGTAGTCGAGCAGCGTGGTGACGGACTGGTCGACGACCAGGATCACGTCACCGCCACGGCCGCCGTTGCCGCCGTCCGGGCCGCCGAGCGGCTTGAACTTCTCCCGGTGTACGGAGGCACAGCCGTGGCCTCCGCTACCCGCGGCGACATGCAGCTCGACGCGGTCCACGAAGGTGGTCATGGTGGGGTGCCTCCAGCACTTCGGTTACTTCGATACGTACGGAATGTCTCTTGGGTAACACGCGAAAGGCGGACCCGCCTTCCCGACCGGGAAGTGAGGTCCGCCTCGCGAAGAACTCTGTTCTACGGAGCCTGAGTCCTGAAGGGACTGGTTCAGGCGACCGGAACGATGTTCACGACCTTGCGGCCACGGTGGGTACCGAACTCCACCGCACCGGCGTCAAGGGCGAACAGCGTGTCGTCCTTGCCACGGCCGACGCCGTTGCCCGGGTGGAAGTGGGTGCCGCGCTGGCGGACCAGGATCTCACCGGCGTTGACGACCTGACCGCCGAAGCGCTTCACGCCGAGCCGCTGAGCATTGGAGTCGCGACCGTTCCGAGTGGACGATGCGCCCTTCTTGTGTGCCATGTCTCCTCAGTCCCTTACTTCGCAGCCGCGGGGATCTCAGTGACCTTGATCGCCGTGTACTGCTGGCGGTGGCCCTGACGACGGCGGTAGCCGGTCTTGTTCTTGTAGCGAAGGATGTCGATCTTCGCGCCCTTGTGGTGGTCCACGACCTCGGCCTGGACCTTGATGCCGGCAAGGACCCAGGGGTCACTCGTCACGGCGTCGCCGTCGACAACGAGCAGGGTCGAGAGCTCGACCGTGTCGCCAACCTTGGCAGTGGAAATCTTGTCAACCTCAACGATGTCGCCGACAGCAACCTTGTGCTGGCGACCACCGCTGCGCACGATGGCGTACACGCGGATCTCTCTCTCGCTCGGAACGGAACCCCGCAGTCCAGCCACGCGCTGCGCGTGCGGCCTCTCCCGAAGCGGTTGGCGTGCGGGGCACGCATCTCGCCGGGAGGAAGAGGTTTACGGGGATGCGGCGCGTCAGGGGACACGCCGACGGTCTAGGTTACGGGCCCACGGCTGAAAGGGTCAAACCAGGCCGGGCCCCGCGGATGTGCCACCGGTCACGCCGACGCCCCGCGCCCCCGGGATCGGGGCCGCAGGGCGTCGGGACGCGACTCAGACCTCGTCGGCCGAAGCCGTCGAAGCGGCCGATGCGGTCGAAGCCGTGACGGAGGACAGCGTCTGCTCCGCCGCCACCGTCTTCTTCGCCGTCGCCTTGGTGGCCGCCTTCTTCGTGGTCGCCTTCTTGGCCGTGGCCTTCTTGGCGGCCGTCTTCTTGGCGGCGGTCTTCTTGGTGGCGGTGGTGGCGGCCTTCTTCGCCGTCGCCTTCTTGGCCGTCTTGCGGGCCGTCTTCTTGGCGGCGGCCGGAGCCTCGGACTCGACCGCGTCGGCCGACTCCACGGTCTCCGCGACGGGCGCCGTCTCCGCGACCGCGGCCGACGGGACGACCACGACGGCCGCCTCCTCGGACGCGGTCGGCGCGGTGGCCTTGCGGACGGCACGGCGGCGCGGACGCGCCGGCGCGGCACTCTCCGCAGGTGCCTCGGCGGCCTGCTCGGCGACGGGCTCCACGACCGGCTCGGGCGCCGGCTCGACGGCCGCGGGCGCCGCGACCGGCTCCGTGACGGTCACCGCGGCCTCTTCCGCCGCCTTCGGCGAACCGGCCGGGGCCGTCGCCTTGCGGGTCGCACGACGGCGCGTACGGCCCTGGGGAGCGGCCTCTTCCGATACGGGGGCCGGGGGCGCCTCGACGACCGGCGCCTCGGCCACCGGGGCCTCGGTGACCGGCGCCTCGACGACGGGGTCCTCGACCGCGACCGGCTCGAACTCGGCGGCCTCGCGGGACTTGGGAGCCCGCTCGGCACGCTCGGCCCGCTCCGCACGCTCGGCCCGCTCCTCGCGCCTGCTGCGGGGAGCGCGCTCCTCGGTCTTCGGCGCACCCGCCGGAGCCGACGCGCGCCGGGTCGCCCGGCGCCGCGAACGACCGCCACGGGAGGCCGCGGCCTCCGCCTCGGCGGCGCTGCTGTACAGCTCCTCGTCGGGCTGGAAAGTATCCGTGAGCGGCTCCGCCACGGCGGGCTCGGCCGGCCCGACCGTCGCGGCGGCCACCTCGGCCTCGCTCTCGACCGTCTCGAGCTCCTCCGCGGCCTCGTGCGTGAGCTCGTGCTCGTGGTCGTGCTCGTGGATCTGCTCGGCACCGCCGCGGCCGCGCTTCTTGCGCTTGCCGCCACCACCGGTGGTGGTGGGCTGCTCCATGTGCACGATGACACCGCGGCCGTTGCAGTGGACGCAGGTCTCGGAGAAGGACTCGAGGAGACCCTGGCCCACCCGCTTCCTGGTCATCTGCACCAGACCCAGCGAGGTCACCTCGGCCACCTGGTGCTTCGTACGGTCGCGTCCCAGGCACTCCAGGAGGCGCCGCAGCACCAGGTCCCGGTTGGACTCCAGGACCATGTCGATGAAGTCGATGACGACGATGCCGCCCAGGTCGCGCAGCCGCAGCTGGCGCACGATCTCCTCGGCCGCCTCCAGGTTGTTCCTGGTGACGGTCTCTTCGAGGTTGCCGCCCTGACCGGTGAACTTGCCGGTGTTGACGTCGACCACGACCATCGCCTCGGTCTTGTCGATCACCAGCGAGCCGCCGCTGGGCAGCCAGACCTTGCGGTCCAGCGCCTTCATCAGCTGCTCGTCGATCCGGTACGTCGCGAAGACGTCGACCTCGGAGGTCCACTTCGACAGCCGGTCGGCCAGGTCGGGCGCGACGTGCGCGACATACCCGTGGATGGTCTCCCACGCCTCGTCACCGCTGACGATGACCTTGGTGAAGTCCTCGTTGAAGATGTCGCGGACGACCCGGACGGTCATGTCCGGCTCGCCGTAGAGCAGGGTCGGAGCGTTGCCGCTCTTCGCCTTCTTCTGGATGTCCTCCCACTGCGCCTGCAGTCGCTCGACGTCACGGCGCAGCTCGTCCTCGCTCGCGCCCTCGGCGGCGGTGCGCACGATGACGCCCGCGTCCTCGGGGACGATCTTCTTGAGGATGGTCTTCAGGCGCGCGCGCTCGGTGTCGGGCAGCTTGCGGCTGATGCCGGTCATCGAGCCCTCGGGGACGTACACGAGGTAGCGGCCCGGCAGGGAGACCTGGCTGGTCAGACGCGCGCCCTTGTGCCCGATCGGGTCCTTCGTCACCTGGACGAGCACGGACTGACCGGACTTGAGGGCGGACTCGATGCGCCGCGGCCCGTTGGCCATGCCCAGCGCTTCGAAGTTCACTTCACCGGCATAGAGAACGGCATTGCGTCCCTTGCCGATGTCGATGAAGGCGGCCTCCATCGAGGGCAGGACGTTCTGCACCTTGCCGAGGTAGACGTTGCCGACGTACGAGGTCGACTGCTCCTTGTTGACGTAGTGCTCGACGAGCACGTTGTCTTCCAGGACGCCGATCTGGGTGCGCTCCCCGCTCTGGCGGACGACCATCACGCGCTCGACGGCCTCGCGGCGGGCCAGGAACTCGGCCTCGGTGATGATCGGGACGCGGCGACGGCCCTGCTCACGGCCTTCGCGACGGCGCTGCTTCTTGGCTTCGAGGCGCGTGGAGCCCTTGATGGACTGCACCTCGTCGCTCGGGTGCTCGTCCTTCTTGCTGCGCGGCTCGCGGACCTTCACGACCGTGCGCTCGGGGTCGCTCTCGCCGGGCTCGACGTCCGGGCCGGAGTCACCGGCCCGACGACGGCGGCGACGCCGGCGACGGCTGCTGCTGGAGCCGGAACCGCCCGACTCCTCGCGCTCGTCCGCCTCCTCGGCGTCTTCCTCGGCCTGCTCGGCGGTGTCCTCGGCGTCCTGCGCGGCCTGCTCGGCGGCGTACTCGTCGTCACCGGACTCGCTGTCCGACTCGGCGGACTCGCCGCGGCGACGGCGACGGCCACCACGACGACGACGGCGGCGGGAGCCCGCGGACTCCTCCTCGCCCTCGTCTTCCTCGGCGGACTCCTCGGCGGACTCCTCCGCCTCCTCGACCTCGTCGGCGGCCTCCGCCGTCACGACGGGCGCGGGCTCCTCCTCCGGGGCCTCGGCGGCCCGGCGGCGACGACGGCGGCGCGGTCCGGTCTCCTCCTCGACGACCGCGGGGGCCTCGACGGTCTCGGCGGCCTCCGTGGCCTCTTCCGCGGCCTCCTCGGCCGCTTCCGCGGCAGCGGCGGCAGCTGCCCGCTCGGGCGTCTGGAACATCGGCTCGGTGAACACCGGCGCCTGGAACACGGCGACGGCCGGACGCGCGGGACGGCGCGAGGAATCGGCTTCCTTCGGCGCGGGCGCGGAGAAACCGGCCGCGGCCTTACGGGTGGCACGGCGGCGCGTACGACGCGGGGCGCCTTCCTCGGCGCTCTCGCCCTCGGCGCTCTCCGGAACCTCGGTGGCCTTGCTCTCGGTGGGCTGGGTCTCGTTCGTCACGGGCGCCTCCACACGCTCGTCGGCGGCGTCGCCCTCAGGCGCACCGGCGGGTGCGGAGACGCGCCGAGTGGCGCGACGTCGGGTGGTACGGCGGGGCGCGGCTTCCTCGACGGCGGCGGGCGCCTCGGCCTCGGCGGACGCCTCGGTGCTCACCGGCTCCGCGACCGGCGCGGTGGCCTCAGCGGCCTCGGCTGCCTGCGCTGCCTCGCCGGGCTCGGCCGTCTGGGGCGCGCCGGTCGGCGCGGAGGCGCGACGGGTCGCCCGACGACGCGGACGGCCGGCGGCCGGGGCCTGCTCGGCGACGGCGGGGGCGGGCGCCTCAGCGGGGGTGGTCTCTTCGACCTCGGCGGCGGGGGGCTCTTCAGCCTCGGCCGCAGCGTCGGCCACCACCGTCTCCGCCGCCTCGGCCGGCACGGGTGCACCGGCGGGCGCGGACGCACGACGTGTGGCACGGCGGCGCGTACGACGCGGGGCAGCGTCCTCGGCCACCGCTTCGGGGGACTCGACGGCCTCGGCGACCGCTACGGTCTCTTCCGTCTCTTCCGCTTCTTCGGCCTCGTCGCTCTCGACCGCCTCGGTGTTCACGGAGGTCGCGAGGTCATCGGCGGACGCCACGGCCGGTATGGCCGGCGCGGTGGTCTCGGCCGCGGCCTCGGAGGCGGCGGTCGGCGGCCCCGCGGGACGCGATGCCGCACGGCGGCGGCGCCGCGGCGGCAGGGTGTCGCTGGGGGTGTTGTTGTTGTCGGAACCCTCAGTGGGTTCGGTCGGCTCGAGCATGCGGGTGGATCTCCCGTCAGGCTCCCGGGCGCCGCGCCTGGTCCGGCAGTGCCGGTGACGTCCGCGGCTCGCGCGATGCGCGGTGCCGCCGTCCGGGGCGCGGGCGCCGCACGGGAGCTCTCTGTGTCCTGTCTCGCCGGTTCCGCACGCCATGTGTGCGTACGGCCTGGCGAAAGTCTTCTGGTCGGTGCGCTGCCCGACCCAGGTGGCTCCCGGATACGAGGGCGGCGCTACGACATCCGTCCTTACGCGGGACCTTCCTTACGCCGGCGCCTTCGCGGCGGCAGCTTCGGCGACCCCGGAGCGATCGGCTGGGGCGGCCGTGACTGCCTCGCGGTCGGGCGCGAGCGGGTCGGTCACCGTGCCGGTCTCTTCATCGAACAGCCCCTGCGCCAGCCTGGTCACCGCTGCGGCGACCGGCGGCGCCAGGTCGGCCACGGCGCGAAGACCGGACAGGACGTCGTCGGGTCGAACGGCAGGCGTCACGTGCCGAACAACCAGCCGCAGTATCGCACAGGGCTGGTCCGTCGGCCTATCAGCCTGGGGATTGTGCGTCTCCGGGCTCGCTTCGAGGCTTGCCACGGCGCTGCGGGCGTCGAAGGTCCGCATGCCGTTCTTGGTCCTGCGCTGCACCTCGACGGTGTCGGCCGCCTTGAAGGCCTCGACCGCGCGCGCGGCCTGAGCCGGGTCCACGCCGTCGAGGCGCAGTTCCCACACGGAAGCGGTGAGCCGGTCGGCGAGACCCGAGGTGCGGGCCTCGACCGCGTCGATGATGTCGAGCCCCGAGGGCAGCGACTCGTCGAGGAGTTCGCGCAGCATGTCCGGGTCACGCGGCTCGGTGAGCGCGATCTCCAGATATTCCGCCTCACTGCCCGTGCCGGTGGGTGCGGCATTGGCGTACGACACCTTCGGATGCGGCGTGAACCCCGCCGAGTACGCCATCGGCACCTCGGCGCGGCGCAGCGCACGCTCGAAGGCGCGCTGGAAGTCACGGTGGCTGGTGAACCGGAGGCGGCCGCGCTTGGTGTAGCGCAGTCGGATGCGCTGCACCGCGGGTGCGGGCGGCGGGCCTTCGGGCTGTCGCTTGCCCAGTGTCGTTCAGTCCTTCGTGAGAGCGGTCTTACTGCTATCTAGAGTACGTGTCTCACCGGCTCCCGGTTCCCGCCGGGGCGCGCCGACCGGGACCGGCTCGGGCTCCTTCGGCGTGCCGAAGAGCATCCGCCGGAAGTCGGCGCGGGCCTGCCGGGCGGAGTCGCGGGCGGCGGCCAGCGCCTGCCGTGTGACCCGTCCGACGCCGCGCGCGGCCTCGGCGGCGGGCCGCAGCACCAGGTCACGTACGACGTGCCCGGCGGGTGTCAGCACGCTGCGGTACACCCAGCGCACCGGCTCCACGAAGATCCACCGGAAGAGTCGTCCGAGGAACCGCCCGACGGCTAGGGAGATATGTCCGGCGACGCGCCAGGCGTGCCCGATGGCCTCGCCGATCTCCCGGCCGATGACGGCGAGCGCGCGTCCGACGGGCACGAGCACCCAGCGCCACACGGCGAGCGCGGGCAGTACCAGCAGGACGCGCAGCGTCCAGTAGATCGCCGCACCGATGCCGATGAAGATCATCTGTATGAGCCGGCCGAGACCCCGCGCCAGCCAGGCGATCCCCCTGCCGACGGGCGCGAGGACCCACTCGTACAGCCACCGGGCCGGTACGACGATCAGATACAGGACCAGCCAGGCGACGACGCTGTACACCCCGGCCCCGACGGCCGCGAGCACCAGCCCGATCCCCTTGAACAGCCAGGCGATGGCGTGCCCGACGGGCGTGAGCAGCCGTGCGTAGACCAAGGCGAGCCCGGCCGCGACACCGGCGACCGCCCAGGCGAGCCCGGCACCGATCCCCCGCGCCACCCAGGTGACGCCGGCCCAGATGCCCCGCGCCGCCCAGGCGAGCCCGGCCCCGACCCCCCGGGCCACCCACGTGATGCCGGCCCAGACGCTCCGGGCCACCCACGCGAGGGCGTGCCCCAGGGGGGTCAGCAGGGTGCGGTACAACCACACCGCGGGGACGACCAGCAGGACGTGCCCGAGCCAGGCCAGTGCTCTGCCGACCGGCACGATCACGTAGCGCCACAGCGTCACCCACGGCCAGACGAACACCGCCCACGCCAGCCACTCCAGCGCCCGGCCCACCGGCCGCAGCACGGTGTCGCGCAGGAACCGACCGCCCACGACCAGCGCGTCCCACACCATCCGCACCGGCACGACCAGCACGAGCACCACGATCCGCACCGGGATGCGGATCGCGACGGCGAGGCACCCTTCGGCCTGCGTGACGGGCCGCTCAGCAGGCGGCTTTTCCAGTTCCATACCTGCCTAGACGCGTCAGCCGCCGCGATGGATGCGGTCAAAGGGGACCGAATACCGCAACCTCCCGGCCCGCTCGTCCTCGAGCCCCCCGCCCGCCTCGCCCACCTTCCGGGACCCGTCGGCGGCTCGGTACTGGGCGTCTCGGGCTGCGATGGCGGATCTCGCGCACCGGCGAAATGCTGGTGGTTCGACTCGGCGGCGGATGACGGGCGAGGTGGACCATGGCCACGCTGGCATCGGTGAACGTGGGGCTGCCGAAGGACGTGCCGTGGCAGGGCCGCACCGTCCATACGGGGGTCTGGAAGTACCCCGTCACCGGGGCCCGGATGGTGCGGCGGCTGAACATCGACGGAGACGGCCAGGGCGACCTCGCGGGCCACGGCGGGGAAATGCGCGCGGTGCTGGTGTACCAGCTCGACTCGTACCGCCACTGGGCGCGCGAGCTGGGCCGTGACGACCTGCGGCCGGGCCACTTCGGCGAGAACTTCACGGTGGACGGACTCGCGGACGACGAGGTCTGCGTCGGCGACCGCTACCGGATCGGCGGCGCCCTGTTCGAGGTCACCCAGCCGCGCGTGACCTGTTACCGCGTCGGCCTGCGGCTGGGGGAACCTCGGATGGCGGCGCTGCTCGTGGCGCACCGGCGCCCCGGCTTCTACCTGCGGGTGATCGAGGAAGGCGAGGTGGAGGCCGGGCAGGAGATCGTCAAGGTCACCGCCGGCCCGGAGGGGATGTCCGTCCAGGAGATCGATGGGCTGCTGTACCTGCCGGGGCACGACCGGGGACGGATCGCACGGGCGCTGCGGATCCCCGCGCTCAGTCCGGGCTGGCAGGCGTCGATGCGTGCCCTGCTCGAACGGACGGAGGAGGGGTCCGCCGGCGCGGCCGGGAACGCGGGTCTGACCGGAGCCGCCGCTCCCCCGCCCGCATGGCGAGGGTTCCGGCCGCTCACGATCACGGGGATCCGGGCCGAGAGCGGCAGTGTGCTGTCCCTGACGTTGACCGCCCCCGACGGGACCCGGCTGCCCGCCGCGCTGCCCGGGCAGTTCGTCACGGCGAAGATCAGAACGCACCAGGGCGGGGGGCCGCTGGTACGCAGCTACTCCCTGTCCGGCACGCCCGGCGCCGACAGCTACCGGATCAGCGTCAAGCGGGAGCCCCACGGAATGGCCAGCGCGTATCTCCACGAGCATGCCGTCGTGGGCGCCGAGCTGGAGGTCGCGGCCCCCCGCGGCACCTTCTTCCTGGTGGAGGGCGACGGTCCGGTGGTGCTGATCTCCGTGGGCGTGGGGGCCACGCCCGTGCTGGCCATGCTCCACACCCTGGCCCGGTCCGGCTCGCAACGGGAGGTGTGGTGGCTGCACGGCGCCCGCAACCGCGCCGAGCACCCCTTCGCCGCGGAGAGCCGGGAGCTGCTGGCGGCGCTGCCCCATGCCAGGTTCCGGGTCTTCTACAGCCGACCGGCAGAGGGGGACCGTAAAGGCGTCGACTACACCGACGAGGGCCGGCTCACCCCCGCGCGCATCAGCGGCCTGGGCCTGCCTTCGGACGCGGACGCGTATCTGTGCGGGCCGCGTGACTTCATGGACACCACCACCGCCGCACTCCTCGATGCGGGCTTGGATCCCGCCCGGGTGCGCAGCGAGCTGTTCGGGGCAGCTGCGGCCATCACTCCGGGCATCGGTGCCCCGGCGACCACCCGGGCTCCGCACCAGCCTGCCGGGGAGCCGGGCACCGGCCCCGAGGTGACCTTCGCCCGTAGTGGTCTGACCGTGCCCTGGCACACGGGCCGTGCGAGCCTGCTGGAGCTGGCCGAGGCCTGCGACGTGCCGGTGCGGTGGTCCTGCCGTACGGGCGTGTGCCACACCTGCGAGCTGCCCCTGCTGTCCGGCACTGTGGCCTACTCCCCGGATCCGGTCGAGCCCCCGGCCGAGGGCAACGCCCTGATCTGCTGCTCAACGCCGGTACCCGGCACCGAGGGTGTCGTCCTGGACCTGTGAGAAGAGAGCGCCCAAGGTCGTCAGGCCCCTGGAATCCCAGGACCTCGCCCTGGTTTCCGCTTCCGCGGGACACGGTCGACGCGGGCCGGACATCCGGCAGTCGAGACGCCCTCGCCGCTGTCGGCGAGGGCGTCCACGACGTGCGGCAGCGCCCCGCTCACCTGACCGTCTGCACGTGCCCATGGATGGGCCCCCTCACCGGCAGGCGCAATCATGTCGTAGCGACCTATGGCGTTGTCCGCTTGGATCGATTTACGGCACGAGATGAATGCCGAGGGCCATTCTCCGGCAAGATCTGGCCGACAAGTTCGCGGAAACAGACCAGGGCGGTGATCGGCGGAATTCCGACGACCACCATCGCGAGCACAGAACGCGGTGAATGACCGACGCACAGAGCCACCGCCGTACCGGAGGCGAGCAGCAGCACCGCCCAGGACCGCCGAGCAGTTCGCTGCTGGACGGCCGCCCGCAAGATGGACAGACCTGCCACGAGCCACGGCCCGTACACCGTCAGCGGCCACCACTTCGCCAACCTCGCGGACACCACGAGCAACGAAATGACCCGCAGTTGATTGTACGAATACGAGATCGACCAGCCCAGCATCATCACCGCACACACCGTGATCATCGCGACCAGGATCGCCACGGTGATGATCTTTCGTTTTCCGGCCATGAAACGAGGGCCGGGCCGATGGCGCCGCCGATCGGCCGGGCGGCGGGGCCGCCTGTGGCCGTCCCGAGGGGACGGGATGGAAGCCGCGCTGGACGTCGTGTACAGCATCTCGGCCAGCTCCTCGGCCGGATCCCATGCGTCCGGCGAGACCGCCGGATCGGGAACGCGCCAGAGGTGACCCTCCCCAAGCCGATCGATGTCATCGAGATGTCGATCTACCGGGTCATAGCCGGTTCTGAGATCGAACCGAATGTCATGGAGCGTTGATTCATCTCGAATCCTGTCCATATCTGGCTCCTCCGCACCCTGTCTCAGAGCGTTCCACCCAGAGCACACGTCCTGGACCGCGCAGCGATTGCGCTCGCGACCTCATGTTCCTCCAGCGCGGCACGCAGGTATTCACGTTCCAGCCGACTGATTACCTCAAGGAAGTCCTCAAGCAGGTCCGAGCAGTGCGTGAGGGGCAGTTCCTCATCGTCCATCTCAGGCCAGACGCTGCCGCTTCCGGTAGGAGACCGATTGGTTGAGAAGAAAATCCGCTGTTCCGGTTCATCGGAGCTTCCCTTGCCCGAGAGTGGCGGATGAGCCTCATCTACATGCCTTGCCTGGAGAGTCACGACCAGCTAACGATCGTCACAGGGTGCAGGGTTTCGGGCATTTAGGGGAATGCGCGTCAAGTAATTATCTTGCTTATGGGATGACAGTGCAGGGTCGATTAAATTCTCAACACGCACGCGCGGTGTCGAGAAGGACCATGACGACAACCCGATTTCAACATCGGCAGGACGTTCCGGGCGGCTTCGGCGAAGACTTCGGCGAGGACTTCGACGAGGCCTCGACGACCGATGAGTTCCGGAGCCCGGTGGGGTCTACCCCCGCACAAGCGAGAGCACGCGCACGAGCACTGTGAGGGGACCATGACCACCGACGCACTACCCCCCGTCGTCGACGCCGCGACCTGGGAGCACCGGCTCAAGGCACTGCGCGCCCGGGAGAAGGCCGCGACGCGGGAGCTTGACGCCATCGCCGCCGAGCGTCGTCGCCTGCCCATGGTCGAGATGCCCGATTACACCCTCGAGGGCGAGGACGGCCTCGTTCGGCTGGCGGACGTCTTCGAAGGCAAGAGGCAACTGATCGTCTACAACCACATGTGGTTCGCCGGCAAGGAATGGCAGTGCCCGGGCTGCACGGGGTTCACCTCGCAGTACACCCGCCTGGAGTTCCTGGACAACTACGACGCGCGATTCGTCATCGTCACCCAGGGCCCGATCAAAGAGGCACTCGCCTACAAGCAGCGGGTCGGCAACCAGATGACGTGGTACTCGACCGGCGACAGCTCGTTCGGTGCCGACGTCGGCGCGCCGCCCGACGGAGGATTCGCGGTCAACGTGTTCCTGCGCGACGGCGACACCGTCTATCGCACCTGGCACACCAACGGCCGGGGTACCGAACAGCTCAGTCACACCTTCGCGCTGATCGACCTCCTACCGTACGGACGACAGGAGGAATGGCAGGACTCGCCCGAGGGCTGGCCTCAGTCGCCCACCTACAGCCGCTGGGCGACGTCCAAGGACATCGCCGCGCTCTATGGCTCGGGCTCCGGCGGCGGCTGAGGGTCCGTTGCGGTTGGTTGATGCCTCATCCGCGATCACGGGACCCCCAGCGCCGGACTCACGGACTCCATACCGGTAGAGACCCCTCCCGATCCGGAAGGGGCCTCTACCGATCACACAACCGCCTGCCCCTCAGTGAGAGTGACCGCCGGGCGCCGTCGCAGCATTCTTGACCGTGAGAGGCAACAGCTTCTTGCCCGTCGGGCCGATCTGGATGTGCGTGTCCATCTGCAGGCATACACCAACACAGCTGCATCCACTACCGTCGTAGGCATGGGGACAAGGACGAGGAAGCGAACGCCAACTGACGGCCGTCAATACTCAGTTGAGGCCGAGTGGACGGAGGCGGACTTAGCACTCTTGGAGCAACTGAAGGCGGCAGAAGCCCTGTTGCCGAACGATGCCCCGCGAGCGTTGCTGTCCGTACGACTGTCCGTGCTCACCGACGACACGACGTCTCCGGTCCGCCAGGAACTCGATCTGCGGCTGCTCGCCAGGGAGCGCGGATGCCGCGTAGTCGGAGTCGCCAGCGATCTGAACGTGTCTGCCACGAAGGTCCCGCCTTGGAAGCGCAAGGAGCTCGGAAGCTGGCTCAACAACCGCGCGCCCGAGTTCGACGTACTGCTCTTCTGGAAGCTCGACCGGTTCGTACGGCGTCTCTCCGACCTCAGTACCATGATCGATTGGTGTCTGAAGTACGGGAAGAACCTGATCTCCAAGAACGACTCCATAGACCTGACAACGACCGCCGGGAAGATCATGGTCACGATCATCGGCGGTATCGCCGAGATCGAAGCCGCCAATACCAGCACGCGCGTCGCGAGTCTGTGGGACTACACCAAGACCCAGAGCGAGTGGCTGGTGGGCAAGCCCGCTTACGGTTACGAGACCACCGAAGACGAGAACGGCAAGGTCGTACTCGCCGTCGATCAGGATGCGCGCAGGGCGCTTCACTGGTGCCGCGACGCCGCGATGAGGTCCACCCCCGTCTCTGCCCGCGGCATGGTCAAGGTCCTCGTACGCTCCGGACTGTGCGGACCAGGCCTCACGGCTTCGACGCTGCTCCGTCGCCTCAGGAACCCAGCTCTCATGGGGTACCGCGTAGAAGAGGACAAGAACGGTGGGGTGCGCCGCTCGAAGATCGTCCTCGCCAATGACGCCAAGCCGATCCGCGTAGCCGAGCCGATCTTCACGGCTGAGGAGTTCGAGAGCCTTCAAGACGTTCTGAACCGGCGAGGCAAGGACCAGCCCGCCCGCCAGCTCGGCGGCGCGACACAGTTCCTCGGTGTCCTCATCTGCGACGACTGCGACACCAACATGACGGTGCAGAAGACCACGACGAAGGGCCGACCGTACGCCTACCTGCGATGCAGCAAATGCAAGGCCGGCGGCCACGGCGCACCGAACCCCGACGGGATCTACAGCAAGCTCGTTGACGACGTCCTAAAGGTCCTCGGGGACGAGCCCGTCATGACGCGCGAGTACCGGCAAGGCGCCGAGGCCCGGAAGGAACAGAAGCGCCTGGAGCAGGCTGTCAGCTACTACATGTCCGGTCTTGAACCAGAAGGCCGCTTCACGAAAACTCGCTTCACCAAGGAGCAGGCCGAGAAGACGTTGGACGGTCTCATCCGGCAGCTGAACGACCTGGACCCCGATTCCACCCAAGACCGATGGGTTGCCGTGCACAACGGAAAATCGTTCCGCACCCGGTGGCAGGAAGGGGGCATGGAGGCCATGTCGGCAGACCTGTTCCGTGTCGGAGTACGGTGCCGGATCAAACGGGCCAAGGTGCGGGGTGTTCGCGCACCTCACGTCCACATGAAACTGATGATCCCGAAGGACGTACGGGACCGCCTGATTCTCAAAGAGGACGACTTCGCGGAGAAATTCTAGAGTCGTAGACGTGGTCAGAAGCTGCCGATCACCCAAGAATCCGCGGTTCATGACTCAAAGATCGTAACTTTGCCTGACATGAATCGACACTCTTCACGAATCGCCGTCAACCCGCTCAATCAGAAGAACTATCTCCACTATCTTCATCCGACGATTCGTCGCCCCGAAGGCTCCACGACAACAATATGAGTTGACCTGGCACATTCTCCTGCAGTCGGACTTCGAACGACTGCGTTTTGCCGTTCTCCCTCAGCTTCAAGGGCCCATAGGGCTCACGACTAGGGGCTGTAACGTAAACCCGTAGATCGCGAAGGGCGGTACCTGAAACGGTAACCGTCAGATCCTCCGCGTACGACCGAGTATGCAGCGGAACATATCCGGAGGAGCTTCGATACATCACCGCCTTCCGCGTGTCGCTCCAGGACGCCGAGGGCGGGATTGTACACCCTTTCGCCAATTCTCCGACGTCGAGGAGTAGGGTGCCGTCATCCCGCTTTTCTACGTATGAGTCGAGTTCGTCGCCACGCTTACTCAGCTGCCCGAAATCTCCGGCAGGGCACGTCATTGTGAATTCTAGATACTTGGTTTCATGTCCCGGTATAGATCCAAGTACCCACCGTGGACCTGTTATTTTATATCTCTTCTTCGGATCCAGATTCACCAACGCAGCAGAAATGCCGAGCTCGATAGCCAATACCTTCTTTGACTCATGCCATTCAAATTTCGCCTCCCAGCGGCATTGTTTTACATAGCTTCGCGGCTTCACTATTTCGCGGACAGCCTTCCGGAGTCCTTCGGGAGCGGCTGGATTGAGGTAGCCAAATATCGCCCCCCAGGCAGAATCGTCCTGCATTCGGCGCTTCATCAACGGGTCAACCAGGACCGCCAAAATTCCGCTCACCAGGAAGGCTTCACCTAGTCCGGATACAAGCTCTTCCGATACACCCCAGAACGACACATGATGCGCCGCAGATACTTCCCCTGCTATTCCTAAAATAAACAGAAGAAGGACGCCAATCGCGTATACCTTAGAGGTCGAAAACCATGCCCGCCCCGCCGCAACCATGCCACTCCTAACCGACTCGGATTAGATCCTGCACGTTAGACCGAGACGCAACCACAGGGTGTCAACCAATAACCAAGGGTTGATCTGTGATCGAATCCGAGCAGACGGCATACATCACACGTCCCTCTTCAAATAAGGGCCGAACCAGCATGCCGTCAAGATGTTGGACGCCTCCTCATCGTCGACATCGCCATCGGGAACTAGCCGCGCAGAACAACCGGCAGGTGGAACGGCATCGAGACCGCTGGGCAATTGATCACGGCCTTGTAGGCATCCGGCACACCGGATGGTCCGCGAACGCCAACTAGCCCCCTTCCCTGTTCAGGAAGGGGGCTAGCGGAGCCACACAGTCACACACAAGCCAGCATGGGTCTCAGACCCAATCCACCTCGGAGACGATGTGCAGCGAAGCCTCAGGGCCCGGCAACGGCGTCCGGAGGGGCACTGGCGACGCCGACGGCCGAGGGACCGAGACGCCGGCCGCAGCCAGCACAGCCGTCACCTCGTCCTCGCTCGCCCCCGCCAGCGCCTCAATCACCCGATCGAGTGCCCCGCTCACGTCAGTGAGAGTGACCGCTCGACGCCTGCGTCGGACCCGCGTTCCTGACCGTAAGAGGCAACAGCTTCTTCCCGGTCGGCCCGATTTGTATGGTCGTGTCCATCTGCGGGCAGACGCCGCAGTCGAAGCACGGGGTCCAGCGGCAGTCCTCGACCTCGGTCTCGTCGAGGGCGTCCTGCCAGTCCTCCCAGAGCCAGTCCTTGTCGAGGCCGGAGTCGAGGTGGTCCCAGGGGAGGACCTCCTCGTACGTCTTCTCGCGCGTCGTGTACCAGTCGACGTCGACGCCGTACGCCGGCAGCGTCTTCTCCGCGCAGGCCATCCAGCGGTCGTACGAGAAGTGCTCGCGCCAGCCGTCGAAGCGGCCGCCGTCCTCGTAGACCGCGCGGATGACCGAGCCGATCCGGCGGTCGCCGCGGGAGAGCAGGCCCTCGACGATGCCCGGCTTGCCGTCGTGGTAGCGGAAGCCGATCGAGCGGCCGTACTTCTTGTCGCCGCGGATCTTGTCGCGGAGCTTTTCGAGGCGGGCGTCCGTCTCCTCGGCGGAGAGCTGGGGCGCCCACTGGAAGGGGGTGTGGGGCTTGGGGACGAAGCCGCCGATCGACACCGTGCAGCGGATGTCGTTCTGGCCGGAGACCTTGCGGCCCTCGGCGATCACCTTCATCGCCATGTCGGCGATCTGCAGGACGTCCTCGTCCGTCTCCGTCGGCAGGCCGCACATGAAGTACAGCTTCACCTGGCGCCAGCCGTTGCCGTACGCCGTCGAGACCGTCCGGATCAGGTCCTCTTCGGAGACCATCTTGTTGATGACCTTGCGCAGGCGCTCCGAGCCGCCCTCGGGGGCGAAGGTCAGGCCGGACCTGCGGCCGTTCCTCGTCAGCTCGTTCGCCAGGTCGACGTTGAAGGCGTCCACGCGGGTCGACGGGAGCGAGAGGCCGATCTTGTCTTCCTCGTACCGGTCCGCCAGGCCCTTGGCGATCTCGCCGATCTCCGAGTGGTCGGCCGAGGAGAGCGAGAGGAGGCCCACCTCCTCGAAGCCCGTCGCCTTCAGGCCCTTCTCCACCATGTCGCCGATGCCCGTGATCGAGCGCTCGCGCACCGGGCGGGTGATCATGCCCGCCTGGCAGAAGCGGCAGCCGCGGGTGCAGCCGCGGAAGATCTCCACCGACATGCGCTCGTGGACCGTCTCCGCGAGCGGGACCAGGGGCTGCTTGGGGTACGGCCACTCGTCGAGGTCCATGACCGTGTGCTTGGACACGCGCCACGGGACGCCCGACTTCTTGGGGACCACGCGGGCGATACGACCGTCGGCGAGGTACTCCACGTCGTAGAACGCCGGGATGTAGACGTTGCCCGTCTTCGCGAGGCGGAAGAGGACCTCCTCGCGGCCGCCGGGACGGCCCTCCGCCTTCCAGGCGCGGATGATCTCGGTCATGTCGAGCACGGCCTGCTCGCCGTCGCCGATGATCGCCGCGTCGATGAAGTCGGCGATCGGCTCCGGGTTGAAGGCCGCGTGACCGCCGGCCAGCACGATCGGGTCGTCGAGCGTGCGGTCCTTGGACTCCAGCGGGATGCCGGCCAGGTCCAGCGCCGCCAGCATGTTCGTGTAGCCCAGCTCCGTGGAGAAGGACAGGCCGAACACGTCGAAGGCCCTCACCGGGCGGTGGCTGTCCACCGTGAACTGCGGGACCTGGTGCTCACGCATCAGCTCCTCCAGGTCCGGCCAGACGCTGTAGGTGCGCTCGGCGAGGACGCCCTCGCGCTCGTTCAGTACCTCGTAGAGGATCATGACGCCCTGGTTGGGCAGCCCGACCTCGTACGCGTCGGGGTACATCAGCGCCCAGCGGACATCGCAGGAGTCCCAGGGCTTGACCGTGGAGTTGAGCTCTCCGCCGACGTACTGGATCGGCTTCTGCACATGCGGGAGCAGAGCTTCGAGCTGCGGGAAGACCGACACAGCGGATTCGGCAGGCATGTCGCGAACCTTCGTGAGCTGGCAGGGGTGACCATCCAGCCTAACGCGGCCGGAGGGACCCGCCGCACCGTCGGACCGTGCGGCCGGACAGGCCCGCCGCCCCGTCAGACCGCCGCCCTGCTCTCCACCGCCTCCCACTCGTCCGGCAGCTGGGCCTCGACGGCCGCCGCCCGCTGCTCCTCGCGCCCGTACAGCACCCCGTAGGTGAACGAACTCTCCCCCGCCGCGTGCGCCTGCTCCGCGAGCTCGCCCAGGGCGTCACGGGCCATCACGCTGTCCTGGTGCTCGCCGAGCAGGCTCTGCAGCGACTTCATCGACTTGACCAGGGTCTCGGCGGGTTTGCCCAGCGCGGGGGCGGCCGACTCCGCCGCGTACCGGGTGCGCTTGGCCTTCTTGCGGGCCTCGTGCATGGCGTGATCCCGGTCGGTGCCGGGCGGCAGGTCGAGAGCCTGCTCGACCAGCGCGGAGACCTTCGCCAGATCCTTGCGCACGGCTTTCGCGAGCACCTTCCCGGGATCGTCCGTGGCCGCCTTGCGCAGCGGCGGTTCCGCGAGCAGCGTGTCCAGCCCGGAGAGCAGGTCCAGGTAGCGCTTGCCCTCCAGTACGGCGAGCAAGCGGTCCCTGGAACCCCCGCGGCGGGCGCTGGTCCAGGTGCCCAGGCGGTCGTGGACCGGGCCGGCGACCAGGCGGTGCGGCAGCTCGCCGACGGCCGCCGTGAGCCGCTCGGTGAGCACCTCCTGGTCCCGGTCGATGCCCAGCTCTCCGGCCAGCCACTTCAGCTCGTCGGCGATCGGATCGGTGACGGCACGGTCCAGGACCTTGCCGTACGAGCGGAAGGTGCTGCGCATCCGGCGGGTGGCGACGCGCATCCGGTGCACGGAGTCCTCCACCTCGCGGCGGACCTCGGGGTCGAGCTCGACGATCGCGTCGCGCTGGGCGCGGACGTAGGCGAGGACGTGGTCCCCGGCGGTGACCGGAGGCTGCTCGACGATCGTCTTGTGCTGCTTCTTGCCGCCGGTCTCCGCCAGTGCCCTGGCCAGCTTGGACGGCGACGTGGACCGGTTCAGCCCGGCCTCGCGGAGTTTCCGCTCGACCTCGTCGAGAAAGTCCGGATCGCCGTCGTCGGCCAGTTCCACCTCGAGCTCGGTCCACTTGGCCGTGCCCTTGCCGCCGCTGAGCCGCTCGGCGCGTACCCGGTCGAGGCTGACCTCGGCGAGCAGGGCTCCGTCGGCGTCCACGAGGTGGCGGACGTCGCGGGTCGACCGCAGGCGTACGAGGGGGACGAGTTCGGCGTCGCGTACGCGGGAGCGGACGAGGCCCTTCAGCGACCGGGGCACGTCGTCGGAGAGCGGGGCGTGGATCTCGTCGCGTACGCCTTCGGAGACGGGGAGTTTGAGGTGCCAGCCCGCGTCCGCGCCGCCGGTGCGGCGGCGGAGGGTGAGGGAGGCTGCGGCGAGCCGCTGGTCGGGCGTGTCGTAGTAGGTGGCGTCCAGCTCGGCCACGCCCTTGTCGGTGACGCCGGAGACTCCGGAGACACCGGTCAGGTCCGGCAGGCCTGTGTCTTCGCCGACCGAGGAGCCCTCGTACTTCCGCTCGATTTCCCGCTTTGTGTCCGCCATGACCTGAATCTAGTGCGGGTGGGGCCGGGATGGCAGTGGCCGGGCGCACCGGAGGCGCGGGGAGCGGCTCGTTTTCGCCCCCTCCGCCCTTGCCCTCCCCCGAGCTCTCGGCTTCGCCCGAACAGGGGTGCCCCCCAGCGTCCCTGGAGGCTGCCGCCCTCAACCCCCGCGCATCGGCCCGAACGGCCTCGTCCTCGAGCGCCGGGCGGGCCGACTTCCCGCCGCTCTCGTCCTCGAACGCCGGGCGGCGGGCCGACTTCCCGCCGCTCTCGTCCTCGAACGGCGGGCGGACCGACTTCCCGCCGCTACGCCGACAGCGGGCGCTGCACCCTGATCGACTGCAGCAGCCCCACCGCCACCCACACCGCGAACATCGATGAGCCGCCGTACGACACGAAGGGCAGGGGAAGGCCCGCGACCGGCATGATGCCGAGGGTCATGCCGATGTTCTCGAAGGCCTGGAAGGCGAACCAGGCGATGATGCCGGCGGCGACGATGGTGCCGTAGAGCTCGGTGGTCTCGCGGGCGATGCGGCAGGCGCGCCACAGGACGACGCCGAGCAGGAGCAGGATCAGGCCCGCGCCCGCGAAGCCCAGCTCCTCGCCCGCGACCGTGAAGACGAAGTCCGTCTGCTGTTCGGGGACGAACTGGCCTGTCGTCTGGGAGCCGTGGCCGAGGCCGGTGCCGAACAGGCCGCCCGAACCGATGGCGATACGGGCCTGGTTGGTGTTGTAGCCGACGCCTGCCGGGTCGAGGTTGGGGTTGGCGAAGGCCGCGAAGCGGTTGATCTGGTACTCGTCGAGGATGTGCAGCTGCCAGACGGCGATCGCGCCCAGGGCGCCCGTGCCGATCAGCCCGAACACCCAGCGGTTGGAGGCACCGGAGGCGAGCAGCACACCGAGGATGATGATCACCATGACCATGACCGAGCCGAGGTCGGGCATGAGCAGCACGATCATGATCGGGACCGCGGCGAGGCAGAGGGACTGCAACACGGTGCGGTGATCCGGATACTGCTTGTCGCCCGCGTCGACCCGCGCCGCCAGCATCATCGCCATGCCCAGGATGATCGTGATCTTCACGAACTCGGAGGGCTGGAGGGAGAAGCCGCCGCCCAGGACGATCCAGGCGTGGGCGCCGTTGACGGTGGCGCCCAGCGGGGTCAGGACCATCAGGATCAGGAAGACCGAGAGGCCGTACAGGATCGGCACGGCCGTGCGCAGGGTGCGGTGGCCGAGCCAGATCGTGCCGATCATGAGACCGATGCCGATGCCGGTGTTCATGAGATGGCGGATGAGGAAGTAGTACGGGTCGCCCTGGTTGATCTCCGTGCGGTTGCGGGTCGCCGAGTAGACGAGGGCCGAGCCGATCAGCGAGAGGGCGATGGCCGACAGGAGTATCGGCCAGTCGAGGCGGCGGGCCAGCGAGTCGCGGGCGAACAGCCGCGTCCAGCCCGCGCGCTCGGGTCCGTACCCGGAGACGGAGAAGTTGTTCGCTCCGGTCATGTCAGGATCCTCGTCCCCCGCCGCTTCTTCGTGCGGGACGTGCGCCTTCGGGTGTTGCGGTTGCTCGCGTTGGGCGAGGGCGTGGTGCCCGCGGGCTGGTTCTGGTCGGTGGAGCCGGAGTTGTCCTTCTGGCTGGCCTGGAGGTCCTTGACCGGGTCCTTGGAGACCGGCGGAGCGTCGATCGAACCGTCGGACTGGATCTTCGGCAGGCTCTTCTCCGGGGTGGGCAGCAGGGCCTTCTTGTCGTCGATCGAGCCGTCGGACTGGACGCCGTACAGCGCGTTGTAGATGTTGCGCACGGCCTCACCGGAGGCGCCGGAGCCTGTACCGGCCTGGGCGATCGTCATGACGACCGTGTAGTCCTTGGTGTACGTGGCGAACCATGACGTGGTCTGCTTGCCGTAGACCTCGGCGGTACCGGTCTTGGCGTGCAGCGCGATCTTGTCCTGCGGCCAGCCGCCGAACTTCCAGGCGGCGGTACCCCGGGTGACCACGCCCGCGAGGGCCTGGTCCATGCCCTTGAGCGCCGTCTTGCTGACCGGCAGCTTGCCCTTGACCGTCGGCTTGATCTCCTGGACCGTCTTGCCGTCGGAGCTGACGATCGCCTTGCCGATGGTCGGCTGGTACATGGTGCCGCCGTTGGCGAGCGCGCCGTAGATCATGGCCTCCTGGACCGGCGTCACGAGGGTGTCGCCCTGGCCGATGGAGTAGTTGATCTCATCACCCTCGCGCATCTTGTTGCCTTCGAGGCAGTTCTCGTACGCGATCTTCTCGACGTACGTGCCGTTCTTCTTGCCGCTCTTGCACCAGGCGTCCTTGTTGGCCTTCCAGTAGCTCTCCTTCCACTGGCGGTCCGGGACGCGGCCGGTGACCTCGTTGGGCAGGTCGATGCCGGTGGTCTTGCCGAGGCCGAACTGGTGGGCGGCCTTGAAGAAGTAGTCCTTGGGCTCGCCCTTCTTCGGGTTGATGCCGCCGTCCTTCTTCCACTCCCGGTCGGCGAGGCCGTAGAAGACGGTGTCGCAGGAGACCTCCAGCGCCCGGCCGAGCGAGATCGGACCGAAGTTCTCCCCCTCGAAGTTCTTGAAGACCTGGCCGCCCACCGAGTACGAGCTGGTGCACGGGTAGCCGCCGTCCCAGGCGTAGCCGGCTTCGACGGCGGCGGCCGTGGAGACCACCTTGAAGGTCGAACCGGGCGCGGACTGACCCTGTATGGCCCTGTTGAGCAGCGGGTAGTCGGAGTTCTTCCCGGTGAGGTTCTTGTAGTCCTTGGCGGAGATGCCGCCGACCCAGACGTTCGGGTCGTACGTCGGAGCGGACGACATGGCGACGATACGGCCGGTCTTGGCCTCCATCACGACGACGGCGCCGGAGTCGGCCTTGTAGTTCTCGCCGGTGATCTTGTCGTACTGCTGGCGGGCGGCCTTCATCGCCGTGTCCAGCTCGTACTCGGCGACCCGCTGGACCCGGGAGTCGATGCTGGTGACCAGGTTGGAGCCGGACTGGGCGGCGTCGCTCTTGCCCGTGCCGATGACGCGGCCGAGGTTGTCGACCTCGTAGCGGGTGACGCCGGCCTTGCCGCGCAGCTCCTTGTCGTACTGGCGTTCAAGGCCGCTGCGGCCGACCTGGTCGGAGCGGAGGTAAGGCGAGTTGGTGTCCTTGGCCTTGGTGATCTCGTCGTCGGTGACGGGCGAGAGGTAGCCGAGGACCTGCGCGGTGTTGGCCTTGCCGGGGCCGGCGTAGCGGCGGACGGCCTCGGGCTCGGCGGTGATGCCGGGGAAGTCCTCGGAGCGCTCGCGGATCTGCAGGGCCTGCTGGGTGGTGGCCTCGTCGGTGATGGGGATCGGCTGGTAGGGCGAGCCGTTCCAGCAGGGCTGCGGCGTCTTGGCGTCGCAGAGGCGGACCTTGCCCATGACGTCCTGCGGCGTCATGCCCAGGACCCCGGCGAGCTTGGTGAGGACCGCCTTGCCGTCGTCCTTCATCTTCATCAGGTCGGTACGGGAGGCGGAGACCACGAGCCGGGTCTCGTTGTCGGCGATCGGCACTCCGCGCGCGTCCAGGATCGAGCCGCGCACGGCGGGCTGCACGACCTGCTGGACGTGGTTGCCGGAGGCTTCCTTGGCGTACTCGTCGCCGTTGCGGATCTGGAGGTACCAGAGGCGTCCGCCGAGGGTGCCGAGGAGGGAGAGTACGAGAATCTGGATGACGATGAGCCGAATCTGGACCCGTGGGGTCCGACCGGTCTCGGGGATGTTGGTCACTGCTGCTGCCTCCCCCTCTCAGTGTGTGTACAAGACATACGAGTACACGGCGAACCTGTGCGCGGCGACGCCGTGGTCGGCCAACTTCCGTGACGCGAGCGGCGCTTGAGGTCTGCTCCCCGCCGTCCTCACCCCTCTCCTCACAGCCGCTTGACCCCCTTGATGCGTCCCGCGCGGGCGACGCGCGCCTTGGCGGCCTTCACCCGCAGTCCGCCGCGCTGGCCGCCGATGCGCAGCCCGGTGCCGGAGGACAGCCAGCCCGAGGAGACGTCGGCCGCCTTGGCGGACGTGCCGGTCTCGGCGAGCGGGTTGTTCTCGGCGCGCCGGGCCAGTCCCATCAGCCCCGGGACGACGAACGGTGCCAAGAGCAAGTCGTACAGGGCGGCGGTGAACAGCAGGCTGACGAGGCCCACATGGCGGGCGGCGGTGTCGCCGACGAGGGCGCCGACACCGGCGTACAGCAGGGTGGAGCCGATCGCGGCGGCGACGACCACGGCCATCGGTGCCGTCGCGGACTTGAGCCGGCCGTTGTCCGGCTTCGCGAGGCCCGCGAAGTAGCCGATGACGCACAGTACGAGGGCATAGCGGCCGGCGGCGTGGTCGGCGGGTGGGGCGAGGTCGGCGAGCAGGCCGGCGCCGAAGCCGATGAGGGCGCCGCTGACATGGCCGTAGACCATGGCGAGGGCCAGCACGGTCAGGAGCAGCAGGTCCGGGACGGCGCCCGGGAGGTGGAGTCGGGCGAGGACGCTCACCTGGATCACCAGGGCGACGACCACCAGGGTGGCGGAGAGCAGCATCCGGTTGAAACGCATGGGATTCGCTCCTCCTACTGCTGCTGGCCGTTGTCGGACGCGGACGCCGAGGGGGTGACCGTGACGGTCACCGTCGGCGTGGGTGTCGGCTTCGGTTTCGGTGGCAGCACCGTGTCACGCGGGTCCTTGTTCGGGGCTTCGACGACGACACCGACGATGTCGAGCTTGGTGAACGAGACGAACGGCTTGACGTAGACCGTGCGCGTCAGGTCGCCTCCGGAGGGGTCCACGCGGGAGACGACACCGACCGGGACGCCGGGCACGAACGGCCTGTCGGCCTGGGAGCCGAAGGTGACCAGCCGGTCCCCCTTGTTGATCTTGGCCTTGCCGTTGAGCAGTTCGACCCGGAGCGGGCGGTCGCCCTGCCCGGAGGCGAAGCCGAGTTCGTCGCTCGTCTCCATTCGCGTACCGACGGTGAAGTCGGGGTCGTTGGCGAGCAGGACGGTGGCGGTGTCCGGGCCGACGGTGGTGACCCGCCCGACCAGTCCGTCGCCGTTCAGGACGGTCATGTCGCGCTTGATGCCGTCGTTGGCGCCGACGTCGATGGTGACGGTCCAGGAGAAGCCCTGGGCCGCTCCTATGGCGATGACCTCGGCGCCCTTGATGCCGTACTGGCCCTCCGCCGCCACGTTGATCATCTTGTTCAGCTGCTTGAGGCGGCTGCGGTTGCGGTCGTCGCTGCCGAGCTTCGCCTTCAACGCCGCGTTGTCGTGCTCCAGTTGGGCGATGCGGTCGTGCCGGCTGCCCGAGTCGCGAACCGCCGAGATCGCGTTGCCGACGGGGTCGACCGCGGACGACACCCCGTTCTCGATCGGGCCGAAGACCGTCGCGGCGGCCTGGCGGGCACCGTCGACCGGTGAGTCCTGCCCGCCGCGGATGTCCACCGTGATCAGTGCGAACGCGATGGCGATCAGCAGCACCAGGAGCAGCCGGCTCTCTCGTGTGTCCCTCACGTGCGGCGGCCGTGCCTTCCTCGTCGGAATGTTCAACAGGGGCGCACCCTGAGCGGAAAATGCCCACGGGCGTGATGAGGCTGTTATGGGGGGTGTTGTACGGAGCTGGTGCGGGGGGCCGTTATGGGGCAGTTGTGGGGGCTGTTATGGGCGGGCTTATGACTCTATGTCGGAGGAGTTTATGCCTCCATACCAACGATCCGCCGTACGAGAAGGGATCATCTCGTACGGCGGAATCGAAGTGTTACTTCATCTGCGCGGCTGGGCGTCCAGAACCTGCTGGAGCGCCTCGAACTCCTCGACGCACTTGCCGGAACCGAGCGCCACGCTGTCCAGCGGGTCCTCGGCGATGTGGATCGGCATACCGGTCTCGCGGCGCAGTCGCTCGTCCAGGCCGCGCAACAGGGCGCCGCCGCCGGTCAGAACGATTCCGCGGTCCATCACGTCACCGGACAGCTCCGGCGGACACTTGTCGAGGGTCGTCTTCACCGCGTCGACGATCGCGTTGACGGGCTCCTCGATCGCCTTGCGCACTTCGGCGGCCGAGATGACGACGGTCTTGGGCAGCCCGGAGACGAGATCCCGGCCGCGGATTTCGGTGTGCTCGTCAGTGTCGAGGTCGTACGCCGAACCGATCGTGATCTTGATCTGTTCGGCCGTCCGCTCACCGAGGAGGAGCGAGTACTCCTTCTTGATGTGCTGGATGATCGCGTTGTCCAGCTCGTCGCCCGCGACGCGGATGGACTGGGCGGTGACGATGCCGCCGAGCGAGATGACCGCGACCTCCGTGGTGCCGCCGCCGATGTCCACCACCATGTTGCCCGTGGCCTCGTGGACCGGCAGGCCTGCACCGATGGCCGCGGCCATGGGCTCCTCGATGATGTGCACCTGGCGGGCGCCGGCCTGGGACGACGCCTCGATGACGGCACGGCGCTCGACGCCGGTGATGCCGGACGGCACACAGACGACGACGCGGGGACGGGCGAGGTAGCGCCGCTTGTGGATCTTCAGGATGAAGTAGCGGAGCATGCGCTCGGTGATCTCGAAGTCGGCGATGACACCGTCCTTCAGCGGACGTACGGCAACGATGTTGCCCGGGGTCCGCCCGATCATCTTCTTCGCTTCCGCGCCGACCGCGAGGATCCCACCGGTGTTGGTGTTGATCGCGACGACGGACGGCTCGTTGAGTACGATCCCGCGACCCCTGACGTACACCAGCGTGTTGGCGGTCCCGAGGTCGACAGCCATGTCACGGCCGATGAACGACATTGAGTTCCCCATCAGGATTCGTCTGGCCTTCCCAAGTGGAGCTTTGACGGCTTTTTAGGAACGGCGAGGTGGGTGCAGTGACGTGAAGGCTTCCATCGTAGACGCGCCTGCACGAACACTGCGCGAGGGTCTTCGCCATTGTCAGCAGATGATGCGCCGACCCGCTTGTGGAGACGGGCCATCGGGGGCATGCGTTCCCCCGATCGGCACGCATATGCCACGGGACGGCCGGAATTTCCACGGCCGTCCCAGGTCAGACATCCAAGTGAGTGTGACGACCCCTCAGAAAAATTATCGGAAATGTGCCGCCCGCGGGCTCGCCGGGGGCCCCCGGGAAGCCCAAGCACGGCCCGAGAGGGGCACGCACGGCCCAAGAGGAGCACGCGCGGCCTGACGGTCACGCACGGCCTGCCAGTCAGGCACACCCGAAGGTCACGCTGAGCCCGAAGGTCACGCGCGGCCGGGGAAGAAGATCTTCAGCTCGCGCTCGGCGGACTCCTCGGAGTCGGAGGCGTGAATCAGGTTCTCGCGGACGATCACGCCGTAGTCGCCGCGGATGGAGCCGGGCGCGGCGGCGATGGGGTCGGTGGGCCCGGCCAGCGCCCGCACGCCCTCGATGACCCGCTCGCCCTCGACGACGAGCGCGACAACCGGGCCGGACGCCATGAACTCCACCAGCGGCTCGTAGAACGGCTTGCCTTTGTGCTCGCCGTAGTGCTGCTCCAGCGTGTCCTGGTCCAGCGTCCGCAGCTCCAGCGCGGTGATCTCCCAGCCGGCCTTGCGCTCGATACGGCTGATGATCTCGCCGGTCAGGCCGCGACGGACGGCGTCGGGCTTGAGGAGGACGAGGGTGCGCTGGCTCACGGGGTGGCTCCTTCAGGTCACAAGTGTGCGGGTGACCGAGGCTACAGGGCGTAGCTGAGTGCCCATTCAGCCCGTCCCGCGTTCGAGGACGAGACCGTCCAGGCAAAGCGGGAGGTCTGGGGGCGGTAGCCCCCAGACCTGGGACGGGCAGGGGCGGAGGGGGCGGCGGAAAACCCCGACGGCCACCCCTACGCGGGGTTACCCCCGGCCTCGGTCGGCGCCGCCTGCGCCTGCGCCTGCGCCTGCGCCTGCGCAGCGAACCGCGCCTTCGCCTCGTCGATCTTCCGCCCGTAGTGGACCGACGCCCACCACAGGGCGGCGAAGATCGCCCCGAGGATGAACATGGACGGCACCACGAACCCACTGGCGATCAGCGCGATCTGCAGCGCCCAGCCCAGCTGGACACCCCCCGGTCGCGTGATCATGCCGCACAGCAGCACGCTCAGCGCCATGACGACCCCGCTCACCGTCCACACCGTGGCCGTCGAGAGGTCGGGATCCTTCATGGCGACGAGCCCGGCGAAGCCGATGACGAAGAACTCGCCGATCAGAGTCGAAGCACAGAGCGTCCGCACAGCGATCAGCCCCTCCCCAGAAGCAGCCGGGCCTCGCCGACGGTGATGACGGAACCGGTGACCAGCACGCCCCCGCCCGCGTACTCGCCCTCCTCCTCGGCCAGCGTGATCGCGGCCTCCAGCGCGTCGTCGAGCCGCGGCTCGACCTGCACCCGGTCGTCGCCGAAGATCTCGACCGCGATCCCGGCCAGCTCGTCCGCGTCCATCGCGCGATGACTGGAGTTCTGCGTGACGACGACCTCGGCGAAGATCGGCTCGAAGGCTTCGAGCAGCCCCCGTACGTTCTTGTCGCCGCTCGCGCCGACGACCCCGATCAGCCGGCTGAAGTCGAAGACCTCGCTGACGGCCTCGGCCGTGGCCCGTGCGCCCGCCGGATTGTGCGCCGCGTCCAGCACGACGGTCGGCGAGCGGCGTACCACCTCCAGCCGCCCCGGCGAGGTCACCGAGGCGAAGGCCTTGCGCACGCTGTCGATGTCGAGCCGCTCGGCGCGCGCGGCACCGACGCCGAAGAACGCCTCGACCGCGGCGAGCGCCACGGCGGCGTTGTGCGCCTGGTAGGCGCCGTGCAGCGGCAGGAAGATCTCCTCGTACTCGCCGCCGAGCCCGCGCAGCGTCAACAGCTGCCCGCCCACGGCGACCTGCCGCGCGACGACACCGAACTCCAGCCCCTCACGGGCGACCGTGGCATTCACTTCCACGGCCTTCTTCAGCAGCACCTGGGCCGCGTCCACCGGCTGCTGCGCCAGGATGACCGTGGCGTCCTGCTTGACGATGCCGGCCTTCTCGGTGGCGATCTCGGCGTGCGTCTCGCCGAGCCGGTCGGTGTGGTCGAGATCGATGGGCGTGACGACGGCCACGTCCCCGTCGATGACGTTGGTGGCGTCCCAGCTGCCGCCCATGCCGACCTCGACCACGGCGACATCGACGGGCGCGTCCGCGAAGGCGGCGTACGCCATGCCGGTCAGCACCTCGAAGAACGACAGCCGGTACTCCTGCTGGGCGTCGACCATCTCCACGTACGGCTTGATGTCGTGGTACGTCTCGATGAACCGCTCGGCGGAGATCGGCGCGCCGTCCAGGCTGATGCGCTCGGTGATCGACTGCACGTGGGGGCTGGTGTACCGCCCGGTGCGCAGGTCGAAGGCGCCGAGCAGGGCCTCGATCATGCGGGCGGTCGACGTCTTGCCGTTCGTCCCCGTGATGTGGATCGAGGGGTACGAGCGCTGCGGCGCGCCGAGCACGTCCACGAGCGCGGCGATGCGGCTGACGGACGGCTCCAGTTTGGTCTCGCCCCAGCGGGTCGCGAGCTCCGCCTCCACCTCGCGCAGTGCCTTGTCGACCTCGGGGTCGGTGGGCCGGCCGGGGACGTCGTCCTGCCGGTCGCCCGCGCCCTGGGTGCGCAGGGTGCGGCTGCCGGCCTCGATCACCGCGAGGTCGGGGTCGCGCTCGGTCTCGGCCGCGACGATCTCCTCGAAGAGACCGAGCGGGTCGCCGGGGGCCGACTCGTCTGACTCGCTGCTGTCGTGCGGGGGGAGCTCACTCACGGGGCCAGTCTACGGAGCCGCCGGTGTGTTGCGCCGTGTGGGGTTTCGCCCCCTCCGCCCCTACCCGTCCCACCCTCCTGGGGCTCCGCCCGGCACCCCGTTCGCGCAGTTTCCCGCGCCCCAGGCCGCGCGGGGGTGACAGACCCCGGAAGACGGCGAAGGCCCCCGGAACCATCGAGGTTCGGGGGCCTTCACCCGCGTACGACAACTACCCGCTACGCCTCGGGCAAGCGCTCCAGCTGGGCCTTGATCCGGGCGATGTCCTCGTCCGCCTTGGCGAGCCGGGTGCGGATCTTCTCCACGACGTTGTCCGGGGCCTTCGCGAGGAACGCCTCGTTGCCGAGCTTGGCGTGCGCCTGGGCCTTCTCCTTCTCGGCCGCGGCGAGGTCCTTGGCGAGGCGCTTGCGCTCCGCCGCGACGTCGATCGTGCCGGACAGGTCGAGCGCGACCGTGGCCCCCGCGACCGGCAGCGTCGCCGTGGCCGCGAAGGCGTCACCCTCCGGCTGGAGGCGGAGCAGCTGACGGATGGCGGCCTCGTGCGGGGCCAGGGCGGTCCCGTCGAGGGTCAGTCGGGCCGGGACGCGCTGGCCGGGCTGGAGACCCTGGTCGGCACGGAAGCGGCGGACCTCCGTGATGACCTGCTGGAGCGTCTGGATCTCGCGCTCGGCGTCGGCGTCGCGGAAGCCGCTGTCCGCCGGCCAGTCGGCGATGACGACCGACTCGCCACCGGTGAGGGTGGTCCAGAGGGTCTCCGTGACGAACGGGACGACCGGGTGCAGCAGCTTCAGCGTGACGTCGAGAACCTCGCCCAGGACACGCTTGGAGACCTCGGCGGCCGCACCGCCCGCCTGGAACGTCGTCTTGGACAGCTCGACGTACCAGTCGAAGACCTCGTCCCACGCGAAGTGGAACAGCGCGTCGGAGAGCTTCGCGAACTGGAAGTCCTCGTAGAGCGCGTCGACTTCGGCGACGGTGGAGCCCAGGCGGGACAGGATCCAGCGGTCGGTCGCCGACATCTGCGACGCCTCCGGCAGCGGGCCCTCGACCGTCGCGCCGTTCATCAGGGCGAAACGGGTCGCGTTCCAGAGCTTGTTGGCGAAGTTGCGGGAGCCCTGGACCCAGTCCTCGCCGATCGGGACGTCGACGCCGGGGTTGGCGCCGCGGGCCAGGGTGAACCTGAGCGCGTCGCTGCCGTACTTGTCCATCCAGTCCAGCGGGTTGACCGCGTTGCCGAAGGACTTCGACATCTTCTTGCCGAACTGGTCGCGGACCATGCCGTGCAGGGCGATGGTGTGGAACGGCGGGGTACCGTCCATCGCGTACAGGCCGAACATCATCATCCGGGCGACCCAGAAGAAGAGGATGTCGTAACCGGTGACCAGGACCGAGTTCGGGTAGAACTTCGCGAGCGACTCGGTCTGTTCGGGCCAGCCGAGGGTCGAGAAGGGCCAGAGGCCGGAGGAGAACCAGGTGTCGAGGACGTCGGTGTCCTGGTGCCAGCCCTCGCCGGTGGGTGCCTCCTCGTCGGGACCGACGCAGACGACCTCACCGTTCGGCCCGTACCAGACGGGAATGCGGTGGCCCCACCACAACTGCCGTGAGATGCACCAGTCGTGGAGGTTGTCGACCCAGTCGAAGTACCGCTTCTCCATCTCCTGGGGATGGATCTTGACCTTGCCCTCGCGGACCGCGTCGCCGGCCGCCTTCGCCAGCGGGCCGACCTTGACCCACCACTGCATCGACAGCCGCGGCTCGATGGTGGTCTTGCAGCGCGAGCAGTGGCCGACCGAGTGGACGTACGGCCGCTTCTCGGCGACGATCCGGCCCTCGGCGCGCAGCGCGGCGACGATCGCGGAACGGGCCTCCAGCCGGTCCAGGCCCTGGAAGGGGCCGTGGGCGGTGATGACCGCGTGCTCGTCCATGATGGTGAGGGACGGCAGGTTGTGCCGCTGCCCGATCTCGAAGTCGTTCGGGTCGTGGGCCGGGGTCACCTTGACGGCGCCCGTGCCGAACTCGGGGTCGACGTGCTCGTCGGCGACCACCGGGATGGAACGGTCGGTGAGCGGCAGCCTGATGAGCTTGCCGACGAGGTGCTTGTACCGCTCGTCCTCGGGGTGAACGGCGACGGCCGTGTCACCGAGCATGGTCTCGGCGCGGGTGGTGGCGACGACGATCGTGTCGTCCCCCTCGCCGTACTTCATGGAGACGAGCTCACCGTCGTCGTCCTGGTACTCGACCTCGATGTCCGAGATGGCGGTGAGGCAGCGCGGGCACCAGTTGATGATGCGCTCGGCGCGGTAGATGAGTTCGTCGTCGTAGAGCCGCTTGAAGATGGTCTGGACGGCCTGCGAGAGCCCTTCGTCCATGGTGAAACGCTCACGCGACCACGCGACGGCGTCTCCCAGGCGACGCATCTGGCCGCTGATCTGGCCGCCGGACTCGGACTTCCACTGCCAGACCCGCTCGACGAAGGCTTCCCGGCCCAGGTCGTGCCGGGACTTCCCTTCCTTCCCCAGCTCCCTCTCGACGACGTTCTGGGTGGCGATGCCGGCGTGGTCCATGCCGGGCTGCCACAGCGTCTCGTAGCCCTGCATGCGCTTGCGGCGGGTGAGGGCGTCGATGAGGGTGTGCTCGAAGGCGTGCCCGAGGTGCAGGCTGCCGGTGACGTTCGGCGGCGGAATGACGACGGTGAACGGAGGCTTGTCGCTCTTCGCGTCCGCCTCGAAGTAACCCCGCTCTACCCAGCGCTCGTACAGCGGCCCCTCTACGTCGGCCGGCGCGTACTGGGTCGGCAGTTCGGAGTCGGGCGCTGGTGGCTGCTGCTGAGCGTTCTCGGTCACGGGCCCAGTTTAGGGGTGTCACCGGGCAGTCCCGAAACGCGTTTGTTCTGTAACGGTGCGCCCCCCGATGCGGTGCGCTCCCTGTGCCTGGGCCAGGATGTCAGGAACACATAAGCATCTGGAGGGGAACCCAGTAATGAGCTACAACCAGCCGGGCCCGTACGGCGGGCAGCCCCAGCAGCCCGGACCGTACGGTCAGCCGGGCCCCTACGGTCAGCCGCCCCAGGCGCCGCAGGCCCCCCAGCCCGGCTATGGCTACCCGCAGCAGGCTCCCCCCGCGCAGCCCGGCTACGGCTACCCCCAGCAGGCACCCCAGGGTGTCCCCCCGCAGACTCCCCCCTACGGCCAGCAGCCCGCGTACGGCCAGCAGCCTCCCTACGGCGCCGTCCCGCAGCCCCCCGCACCGGACGGGGGCAAGAAGAAGACGGGCCTCATCATCGGCGCGGTGGCGGTCGTGGCCGCGATCGCGGTGGGGGCGTACTTCGTCATCGGTGGGGGTGGCGGCGGCTCGAACGTCGCGGACGACGGCCCGCACAAGCTGACGACTCCGGCGACGGTGCTCACCGAGTACAAGAAGTCCAACGACGCCGACAGCGGCGGCTTCGATGAGAACGACGTCAAGGACGCCGAGAAGCACGGTGTGAAGAACGCCAAGGATGTGCACGCCGGGTACCAGTCCGGGGACGAGCAGACCAACCCGCTGAGCATGAAGATGATCAACTTCATGGGCGTGTACGGCACCATCGACGATCCCGAGGCGGTCGTCGACGGGATGTTCTCGGAGATGAAGAAGAGCGCCAGCACCGACAAGGAAGGCGAGGTCGTCGGCAGCCCGCAGGTGTACAAGCCCAGCGGCCTCGACGGTGCGGTCCTCAAGTGCCAGGTGACCAAGTACAAGAACTCCACGGCATCCAGCGGGTCCTCGTCCGAGCCGAGCGAGATCAGCATGCCGGTGTGCATCTGGGGTGACCACAGCACGCTGGGCGTGGTCATCAACCTTGAGATGGCCGAGGCGATGACCGGCAAGAGCCCCGACCTCGCAAGCGCGGCCGAGCTGACCGCCAAGTTCCGCAAGGAAGTGCGCGTCAAGCTCTGACCTGCGCGGTCATGAAGGAGGGGCCCCGCTCAGTCGACCGGGGCCCCTCCTCATGTCCGTGCCGAGTACGCGGCCTTTAGTTCGCCGCCCTGCCCCGACCCTTCTCAGGCACGGCGACAGGCACTGTCGGCCTCGTCATGGCTGAGGCCGACATTCACCAACCCGGTGTAGCAGTAAGGATTCGCCACCCTCCCATGGGTCGGAGTCGTTATGTGGTGGTGTTCGCATGCCGCAGTCACCTTGGGCCCGACGTTGTACCCGAGCCAAGTAAGAGGCCGGCGTTGACCGGAAGTTGGCTTGGTACGCGCTTGTACGTCGAAGGGGCTCCAGCGGATTCCGCTGGAGCCCCTTCGACGTACAGCTACCGACGGCTACGCCGTCTTCTGCTCCCCCGGACCCCCGCGGCGGGCGTCGCGGGGGATCAGGGTCGGGTTCACGTTCGAGTGGACGACGTCTGCGGTGATGACGACGCGGGCCACGTCCTTGCGGGACGGGACCTCGTACATCACGGACATCAGGACTTCCTCCATGATGGCGCGCAGGCCGCGCGCGCCGGTCTGGCGGAGGATGGCCTGGTCGGCGATGGCTTCGAGGGCCTCGCGCTCGAAGTCCAGCTCCACGCCGTCGAGTTCGAACAGGCGCTGGTACTGCTTCACCAGAGCGTTGCGGGGCTCCACCAGGATCTGGAGGAGCGCCTCGCGGTCCAGGTTGTGGACCGACGTGATCACCGGCAGGCGGCCGATGAACTCCGGGATCATGCCGAACTTGACCAGGTCCTCCGGCATGACGTCCTCGAACTGGTCCTTGGACTCGAGTTCACGCTTCGAGCGGATCGTCGCGCCGAAGCCGATGCCCTTCGCGCCGGCACGGGACTCGATGAGCTTCTCCAGGCCCGCGAAGGCACCGCCCACGATGAACAGGACGTTCGTCGTGTCGATCTGGATGAACTCCTGGTGGGGGTGCTTGCGCCCGCCCTGGGGCGGGACCGAGGCCGTCGTGCCTTCCAGGATCTTGAGCAGGGCCTGCTGCACGCCCTCGCCGCTGACATCTCGGGTGATCGACGGGTTTTCGCTCTTACGAGCCACCTTGTCGATCTCGTCGATGTAGATGATCCCGGTCTCGGCCTTCTTGACGTCGTAGTCGGCCGCCTGGATGAGCTTCAGGAGGATGTTCTCGACGTCCTCGCCGACGTAGCCCGCCTCGGTGAGCGCCGTCGCGTCGGCGATGGCGAACGGGACGTTCAGCATGCGCGCCAGCGTCTGGGCGAGCAGTGTCTTGCCGGAGCCCGTGGGGCCCAGCAGCAGGATGTTGGACTTCGCCAACTCGATGGCGTCGTCGCGGTTCTGGCCCGTGCTGTTCTCGCCGGCCTGGACCCGCTTGTAGTGGTTGTACACCGCGACCGAGAGGGCCTTCTTGGCCGACTCCTGGCCGACCACGTACCCCTCGAGGAACTCGTAGATCTCCCGGGGTTTCGGGAGCTCCTCCCAGCGGACCTCGCTCGTTTCCGCGAGTTCTTCCTCGATGATCTCGTTGCAGAGATCGATGCACTCGTCGCAGATGTACACACCGGGGCCTGCGATGAGCTTCTTGACCTGCTTCTGGCTCTTGCCACAGAACGAGCACTTGAGCAGATCGCCGCCGTCACCGATGCGTGCCACGGTGTGCTTCCCCTTCGCCTGGGAGACGCCTAGGTCCAGCGGCTCCTGGTGCTGCCTTATGTCCGACGGTACCTTGCCGAGCCCCCCGTTCGGGCCCCCCTTGGCGCGGTTCACTTTGTCGTGAACCACGCCAAGGAGCGGCAGACGATACAGCGGTACGTCAGACAACCGCCGAGTTGTTCATCTTCCGGGTGGAGATGATCTGGTCGATCAGGCCGTACGCGAGCGCGTCCTCAGCGGTGAGGATCTTGTCGCGCTCGATGTCCTCGCGGATCTTCTCGATCGGCGTGGTCGAGTGCTTGGCCAGCATGTCTTCCAGCTGCGAGCGCATCCGGAGGATCTCGTTCGCCGCGATTTCGAGGTCCGAGACCTGGCCGCGGCCGGTCTCGCTGTAGGGCTGGTGGATCAGCACACGGGCGTTCGGAAGTGCCATGCGCTTGCCCGGCGTACCGGCGGCCAGCAGGATCGCGGCGGCCGAGGCGGCCTGGCCCATGCAGACCGTCTGGATGTCCGGCTTCACGAACTGCATCGTGTCGTAAATGGCCGTGAGGGCCGTAAACGAGCCACCGGGGCTGTTGATGTAGACCGAGATGTCACGGTCGGGGTCCATCGACTCCAGGCACAGCAGCTGCGCCATGACGTCGTTGGCGGAAGCGTCGTCGATCTGCACGCCGAGGAAGATCACGCGCTCCTCGAAGAGCTTGGCATACGGGTCGTACTCACGCACGCCCTGCGAGGTGCGCTCGACGAAGCGCGGGATGACGTAGCGGGACTCCGCGCGAGGACCGGTGTACTCGGCCTGCGTGCGGGCGTGGAGGCCGCTGCCGGGGTAGTCGTTCACTGTGTCTCCTGAAGAGCCTGAAAAGGGCTGAGGCGGTCGGCTGGGGGCGCTGGAGGGGCTGCACAGGCCGGCTGGCAGCCGCCTGCACCGGCTTGCGCCGGTTACGCCGCCCCGGTGCCGCCGCCGCCCGGCATACCGGCAGCGGTGGGCATGATGTCGTCGATGAGGCCGTACTCCTTGGCCTCGATCGGGTCGAACCAGCGGTCGCGGTCCGAGTCACGAGTGATCTGCTCGACGGTCTGACCGGTGTGGAAGGAGGTCAGCTCCGCCATCCGCTTCTTGGTGTGCAGCAGCCGCTCGGCGTGGATCTTGATGTCCGACGCGGAGCCCGCGAGGCCCGCGGAGGGCTGGTGGATCAGGATCTCGGCGTTCGGCAGGGCGAAGCGCTTGCCGGGGGTACCGGCGCTGAGCAGGAACTGGCCCATCGAGGCCGCCATGCCCATGGCGATCGTCACCACGTCGTTCTTGATGTACTGCATGGTGTCGTAGATCGCCATGCCGGCCGTGATCGATCCGCCGGGGCTGTTGATGTAGAGGTAAATGTCCTTGTCCGGGTCGGAGGCAAGGAGCAGCAGCTGCGCCGTGATCTTGTTGGCGATGTCGTCGTCGACCGCCTGGCCGAGGAAGATGATTCGCTCGCCGAGCAGCCGGTTGTAGACCTGGTCACCAAGGCCACCACCGATGGAGGGGTCGCCGGCGGCGGAGGGCATCAGATTCGTCACGTATCCACCTGCTCGTCTTACGACGGCGCCGGGCCGTCTCACGTCTTCTGCTGGGGCGTGGGACCCCGGGTGCATACCGCCTCTGGGCGGCTTCGGGGACTCCCCTGCCCTCGTATTCATGGACCCTAACGCGCGGGTCCCTTCGGGGAATCCCGCAGAGTCAACTGTTCGCTGTGAGCGCAGGTCGCGCCCCCGGTCGGGGGCGGCCCTTCATCCCGGGAACCGGGGGCGCTCCATCCCGGGAACGGGGGGCGGAGGGGGCTGCCTCCATCCCGGGAACCGGGGGCGGAAGGGGCTGCCTCCACCCCGGGAACCGCAGGCGGAGGGGGTGCCCTCCACCCCGGGAACCGCGGGCGCGGCTGCCTCGTGCGGTCGGTCCGCGGGTGCGGCTCTGCGGGTGCGGCTCTGCGGGGGTTGTTCACGCAGTTCCCCGCGCCGCGAAGGCCGACCGCACCCCCCGAAGGCCGACGGGCCCTCAAAGGCCGACAGGTCCTCAAAGGCCGACGGGCCCCCGGGGACGTGGATGTCACCCGGGGGCCCGTCGACGTACGAGCGGGGCGGTCAGGCCTCGGGCTTCTCGTCGGCCGCGTCCTCGGAGGACTCGGCGGCCTCGGCGGCCTCGGTGGTGGCCTCGACGGTCTCCGCCGTCTCGTCCTCGTCGTCGAGGTCGACGACCTCACCGTTGGTGTCCTTGACCGTGGCGGCCTCGACGACGACCGCGAGGGCCTTGCCGCGGGCGACCTCGCCGACCAGCATCGGGACCTGGCCGCCCTCGACGACGGCCTGGGCGAACTGGTCGGGGGACATGCCGGAGGAGGCGGCGCGCCGCATGAGGTGCTCGGTGAGCTCCTCCTGGTTGACGTTCAGCTTCTCCTTGTTGACGAGCTCGTCCAGGACGAACTGCGTCTTGATGCCCTTGATCGCCGCTTCCTTGGTCTCGGCGTCGAACTCTTCCTCGGTCTTGCCCTGGATCTCCAGGTACTTCGCGAGGTCGAGGCCCATCTGGCCGAGCTGGTGGTGCTCCAGGTTGTGCTTGCGGGTGTTGATCTCGTCCTCGAGCAGCTTCTCGGGGACGGGCACCTCGACCAGCTCGAGCAGCTTCTCCAGGACGCGCTCCTGGGCCTGCGTGGCCTGGTCGTACTGCTTCATGTTCTCGAGGCGCTTACGGCTGTCCGCCTTCAGCTCCTCCAGGGTGTCGAACTCGGAGGCGAGCTGCGCGAAGTCGTCGTCCAGCTCGGGGAGTTCACGCGCGGCGACCTGGGTGACCTTGACGGTGACCTCGGCCTCCTTGCCGGCCGCGGAGCCGCCCTTGAGCTCGGAGGCGAAGGTGGCCTCGCCACCGGCCTCCAGGCCCTTCACGGCCTCGTCGATGCCGTCGAGCAGCTCGCCGGAACCGATGGTGTAGGAGACGTCGCTCGCGATGCCGTCCTCCAGCACCTCGTCGTCGACCTTGGCCTCCAGGTCGATGGTGACGACGTCGCCGTCCTGGGCGGCGCGCTCGACCGGGGAGGTCGACGCGAAGCGCTCGCGCAGGTCGGAGACGGCCTTCTCGACGTCCTCGTCACTGACCTCGATAGCGTCGACCTCGACCTCGATGCCGGAGTAGTCCGGGATCTCGATGGCCGGACGGACGTCGACCTCGGCGGTGAAGTTCAGCGTCTCGCCGTCCTTCAGCTCGGTGATGTCGACCTCGGGCTGGCCGAGGACGTTCAGCTCAGCCTCGTTGACCGCTTCGGTGTAGAACTTCGGGAGCGCGTCGTTGACGGCCTCTTCGAGCACGGCGCCGCGACCGAACCGCTGGTCGATGACGCGCGCCGGGATCTTGCCCTTCCGGAACCCCTTCACCGTGACCTGCTGGTTGATCTTCTTGTACGCCGCGTCGAGGCTGTCCTTGAGCTCCTCGAAGGGCACCTCGATGCTGAGCCGAACCCGGGTCGGGTTCAGGGTCTCCACGGCGCTCTTCACGGTTCGGTCTCCTTGGGGGCTGACTTCTTGGGGGTTCTGCTGCGTGCGTCTGCCGGTCGGGCAGAGCCTTAAGCGGATTCGCGGCCCTTGAGAGACGTAACAGTGCAGACACACGGGCGCGCAGCTTGCATAGTAACCGCAGGCGGTACACGCCCCAAAAGGTGATCTTGCGATGCGCGGAGCCATGGCGGGTTCCGGCTGGTGGTCGGGGTGGCGGGATTTGAACCCACGGCCTTCCGCTCCCAAAGCGGACGCGCTACCAAGCTGCGCCACACCCCGTCGGTGCGACACGTAGGGTACATGCCCGCAGGCAGTGCGGCCGCCGCATTTCCCGGGCACCCGTGCGGCGTCGAAACAGGGTGTGCGTCGAAGGGGCACGACCCGCTACGATGCCTCCTGTGCCGCGGTCACTGACCTGCGGCGCGACCTGCTCGCGGGCGTAGCTCAATGGTAGAGCCCTAGTCTTCCAAACTAGCTACGCGGGTTCGATTCCCGTCGCCCGCTCCACATGACGTAGGGCCAGGTCAGAGGATTTTTCCTCCGCCTGGCCCTTGTCGCATCCCGGGGCTGCGTTCAGTCCCCCGTGTCCCCCGCGTGCCCCTTGTGCTTTCGATCTTTCTTCTGCGACGTCTTCACGCCCTTGCGTCCCTTCTCCACCAGACCGCTCACCGCATCGGTGATCAGCCGGTCACGGTCGGCGCTCGCGTGCTGGTAAATCAAGGCCGCGCGGGCGGTGCTGTGGCCCATGCGGGACATCAGCTCACGCGTGCTGGCCCCGGTCGACGCGGCGAGGGTGTTGCCTGTGTGCCGAAGATCATGGAAGTGCAGCCCCTTGATCCCTGCGTCCTCGCACGCCCGGCGCCACAGCCGGTTGAAGTGGTTCCGGCGCGGGGTCGCCCCCTTGGCCCCGACGAAGACACGGCCGTCGGCCCCGTGCTCCGCGTAGCGCTCCAGGTGATCACGGACGTCGGCGACGATCACGCTCGGGATGGCCACCGTGCGCTTGCCGGCCGCGCTCTTGGGCGCCTTGATCTCGCGCTGCCCGTTGAAGAGTTCGGCGACGGCACGGCGAACGCGGACCGCCCCGGCGTCGAGGGCCCGCGCAAGCGCGGGCTGGCCCCTTGGGCCGGACCCCTCTGCGCCTCCGGCGGGGGATCGGCCGGCACCGGGATGGAAGGGGCGCCGTCGGCGACTGCGGGTCCGTAGGGGCGTGCGCGGGGTGCTAGGTGGTGGCTTGAGGCCAGTCCGATAGGTCGCGGCGGGTCTGCCAGCGCGGGCCAGCAGTTGTCCCAAGAGCTAGGAGCTGCCACTTGGTGTTGGCTGCTGGGATGACAATTCGGGGAAGTTCTTGGTGAGGCTGTTGGGCAGTTCGAGGAAGGCCTTGCCGATGATGGGGCCGTTGAGGGAGTCCTTGCGGATCCAGGAGGCGCCCTCGTAGAGGGTGATGCCGTTGGTGCCGTAGGGCTTGTAGCCGGTCGGCATCTCGTAGGACTCGAAGATCGGGGTGTAGTACCACGTCCCGTAGGGAGTGGACAGACGCGCGTATACCGGGTAGTTACGCCCGGAGGCCGTCGACTTCCAGGTCTGCAGCGGGACCCATTGGACCGCCTCTCCGAACCCGTACTCGGGGTTGGCGTTCGGGGTTGCGTGCATGTAGCGGCCGATGTTCAACAGCGGTTTGTTCTGCTGGTCGTACCACTGGCGGAACGTGAAGATCGAGCCGTCGTTGAACTGGATCGCCGACCACACGTAGGCCGTGCCCCACGGCTGCTTGGAGACCAGGAAGTTGCCCCACTGGTGCTCCATCCACAGCGATCCGGTGAGGTGCCGTGTCTGGTTGCCGATGGTGACGGTTCCGGTGACGTTCTGCTTGGGAGCGCCGTAGTAGTAGGACAGCGATCTCATCGTCTGCGGATCGGCCTTGCCCTGCCAGGGCGCGTTCTCGTTCTCCACGCCGAACGGCGTCATGGGTGTGTAGCCGTAGGAACTCTGCGTCTTGGTCTCCAGGTCCATGGTGATGGGCTGGTTGACGTTCTTGGCCTGGCTCTTGAAGTGCAGGTTCCAGGTGTCGGGGGAGGCGCGGTAGACGGTCGTGAAGGTCGTGCCGTTCTGTGAGGTGCTGTACTGGAAGTCGTCGGGCGAGGTGGACTGCGGCGGTGCGGTGGCCGTCAGCGGCGAGGTCAGGGTATTGGCCGACCAGACGAAGTCGTGCGTTTTGAGGTTGCCCAGCGAGAAGTACGGGCGGTACTGGTACTTGCCGGGCGAGACGCCCTCGTGGAAGAGGTTGTAGAAGAGTCCGAACTCTTCGCCGGTGTCCTTGTCGGTGACGTATCCGGTCCAGTAGTGCCACTCCTCCAGCTCGCCGGTGTCGTAGAACGGGCCGCCGTGCCACTTGTGGTCCTGCGGGAGGGTGTAGAGGGCCTGGGCCGAGCTGGTCGCGAGCCGGTCGTTGGACGCACGCAATGCCGCCCCGCTGGCCTGACCGCTGGCCTCGTCCTCCGCGGTGACCGAGGTGCATCCTGCCAGAGGCGCAGCGGCCGCCACCGCCAGTCCCGAGAACAGGACGCGGCGCCGACTGGGGGCCGTGACGGTGACGTCGCCCGTGGAGGGCTCGCCTTCCGGGGCGTTGTGCGCCTGCGGTGTCTTCCCGCTCGCGATCTGCGGCATGTGCTGTCCCTCCGAGCCAGTCACCGAATGCAACTGGTCGTTGCAGCGTGTGATGTGTGCTGTGACTGTATGGCGGAGGTGCATGCACGGCATCTCGAGAGCGCACTCCGGCGCGGGCGGTATCGATGCCCTCACAGCCCGCGTGAGCGGTTCACGAGGCCTACCGCACGGCGCACGACACTCAACATCGAGAGCGCGGCAGAAGGGCGTACGTGCCCCCTGCGTGCCCGACGCGGGAGTGCAGCACGGGGAACAGCGGGGAGTCGCAGCGACCAACCCAGAAACGCACAGGTCAGCGTCTCGCCAGATCAGCGCGCATCCGCATACGCGATCTTCCGAACTGGTGCTCCCAGACCCGGGCAGCAGCGCTTGACCGGGTCATTGAGACTCCGCCGACCTACTGATGATCGCGGCGCGGATTATGGGTTTCCACACCCTCCGTTGCAACGGTGTGATCGAACGACCGCATAGTGGCCCTGATCAGCATGACCAGAACCAGACCGCCCACGGCGATGGCGGCGATGCCGACGCTGCCGGTCTCGACGCTCTGGCCGAACAGCTTGAACATAGTGTCGCCCCTATCGCCAGACGCGACGAGGACAACGCCTGCAACCACGATCCCAAGCGCCACGGCATAGTTGCCGACGAGTGACGTCAGGTAGAAGACTCGCGATTCCTTAATCATCTGGACCATGTGCCCCCCTTGCTGATGCTGTACGGGAGCATTCCCCAAGCGGCCGCCTCCCAGCCGCCGCTTTGGAGTCGGGGCCGTCTCGGGGCCGTCGAAGGGTGCTCAACGACGACCAATGCTGACAACCACTGACAGCTAAGTCGCAGGTCGCAGCGTTGATCGTTCACTCATCCGCAGGTCAGAGACCCAGCCCTTCACTTCTTCGGCTACTGAGCGCGTCTGAGGGCAGGCAGGCGGACCCCTCAAAGCACCGGCGCTGTCACACTAAAGTCCTCACCCCCGTAGAGGGATTCGTAGTGGATCTCGATCACAAGGCGTCTCGTGATGAGATCCCAGAACCAGTCATGCTGGTCGCTGCTGAACTCATCCAGCCTCAGCAGCCAGGTGGATTGCCCTGGCAGCATTAGGGCCCCCGAGCGCATGGAGTGCGCCTTAGGTTCCGTTGGAAGCGAGTCCGCTAAGAGTTGCTGCGTGCGGTAGTTCCACTCCCCGATGACCGCCCCATCCAACGAGACCACCGATGACGTTATGACGGCCGGACCGAGACCGCCATTGACAACGTTGAGCCCGGCTTCAGTGCCCTTGTAGTGCTTGACGCGACGCATCTGGAGCGCGGGCCTTACCGACTGTCGACTGTGCCGCCGACTGTCCCTGGTCTGCGTGTAGCTGACCCAAAGTGAGCCGAGCGCTATGACCGTGGCTGCAACTGCGGTGACCGTGTCTGCGCCCATACGCCCGCCCCCATGCGACCCCGTGGATGGTCATCGATTCCTCCCCACTTGACCACCGTTCCAGTCCGCAACGGGCGCGCACGCTGTGCCGAGAGCGCCTGGTGCAGCCCTCGAACGAGTCCGAATCAGGACCTACTTAGATCCGGTTGGAACCAACCACACTTGAACACATGGGGGGTTTATCCGATCAATCCCAGTTCGCATGTGATCGTTGTGGCGCCGCTGGCTCCACCGTGCACGAGCGAGGGCGCATCGACCTCATGGCCAAGCTCTGCGATGCCTGCTGGAACACCATCGCCAACGAGATGGCCGAAGTCGACGGGGCCACGGCCGCCCCGCGACCCGATCCCGACCCGGACGACGTGTCATGGATCGAGCCACCCACTTGCCCCACATGTGGCGCATTGGTTCAGGTACGTCCCACGAACTACGACCGGTGGGTCAGCCTCGCTACGGTGGAGTTGCCCGCCAAGGACGTCCCAGAGCCCTTCCGGTGGCGTTTGACGAAGCTCCCGGCCCGATCCCCCATCGTCACGGACATCGTCGCCGTACGGGTCCGTGGAGTCGATCCGCTCCCGGGTGAGCCCGTCGTGCCGGCCCACCGCATGATGTGCGTCCCCGAGTAGCCTGAGACGTCGAACACAGCGCGAGGGCCGCAGACCGCCGTGCCCGCTCCGTGCCCGATCGGGCGGCGCCCCCGGGGAGCCACGGGGAACGTCGGCGAGCAGTGTAAGAACCAGCACGTCAGCGTCTCGCCAGCTCAGCCAGGACGCTCGTACGCGATCTTCCAAACTAGCTACGCGGGTTCGATTCCCGTCGCCCGCTCTTGGGGCCCCCGGCCCGGTTCCTCGGAACCGGGCCGGGGGCTTTTTCATACGGTGAAGGGCCCTGCCGGGGGGCTGCAGGTGGCGTACGTCGACCGAATGGGCGGAGCGGATGCTTACGGGTCTCCGGACAGGGCGTAGAACGGGTCTCCGTACGGGATGTAGAGGGCGTCGCCGGTCAGGAGCAGGGGGCGCCGGAATCGCCCGGCGGGGCGGCGGGGGCGGTGAAGGCGCCGCTCCTCCGGCGGGCGGCGGCCACCTCGCGGCTGACGCGGCGCGGAAGCGGTACAGAACTCGTCGCCGTCGGCGTACTGCCCGTGGGCGACCTTGATCGCGAGACGGCGGCCGGTGACCGCCCGCCTCCGGCGGGTCCGTGTCGCGCAGCGTCGTCCCCGTTCGCTGCCCCGTTCGCTGCCCCGTTCGCTGCCCCGTTCCGAATACCCCGACGGAGACCTACGACGACGCACGACGACATGCGCCGCCGTACGCAGACGTGTCCGGACCGCTCAGAAGCTGATCGAGTTGATCGTCTCCGCTATCGAGTTGAGGAACCGGTTGATGGACGGAGCCATCCCGGTCGATGCGAGGAAGAAGCCGAAGAGCACCGCCACAATGGCGGGTCCCGCCTTGATCGATCCTCCCCGGATCAACACCACAAGGATGATCGCCAACAGCAGCACCACTGACAGCGAAATGGCCACAACTGATCACACCCTACGGTCGGTCCGCTCTCCCGGCCCGGAGGTGCAACCCCTCGCACCCCCGCCAGAACCATCGTGCCACCAACCCGGCGTCGGTATGCGGCGCGTGACGCATCGTCGGCCACGGACCCGCGAGGACCGTACCCCCGCACCCCCACGAGACGGATGAACGGCGGGGCCGGGCACAGCAATTCGAGCAGGCACCCGCACGGGAAATTCAGAGGGATCGTTGCCATGTCCACACATCGTGTTCGCAGGCAATTCGAATTGTCGTCACAGGCACATCGCGGACCCTCAAGAAGGGTTACTAAAGGACAATGAACCGGACATATCACCAGAGTCGCCCGCGACCCTTATGCACCATTTAGTCGGGATGAATGGGGACAGAACTGCCCCTCGCGGTAAGCAAATCGGTATGCGAAACGACTTGCGAACCGGTAGGCACACATCTTCAAATCCGGGGTACACGCAGGTGATTAAGCAGGAATGACGTCCGGGGTTTTACGCGGGCGCATAGACAACGCTAGGGTGCCTCAGATGTTCCACGCCGCCACGTCCCCCCCATGCGCAGCGAGGTCCAGGATCGTCTCCCCGAGTTCTTGGTGGGAGGGCCTGTGACCAACTCGCTCCGACCCCATGGCCCGCAGAGAGCGCCACTCCCCCCGGCACATCAGTCGGCGGACGGAGTGCCCGCTCCACGCTCCCCCCACAACCCCGCGGCGGACTCGGATACCGCCGCACCGGGCGCCAAACCCGGCCGACCCGGCCAGTCCGGTCAGTCCGGTCCGTCCGGCCAGTCCGGTCAGGCGGCCAAGCCCGCCAAGCAACGCGACGCCTTCTTCGACAACGCCAAGTACCTGGCGATCGTGCTCGTGGCCATGGGCCACGCGTGGGAGCCGCTGAAGGGCGAGAGTCGCTTCCTCGAAGCGCTGTACACGGTCGTGTACACCTTCCACATGCCGGCCTTCATCATCATCTCCGGCTACTTCTCGCGCAGTTTCGACATGCGCCCCGACCGTCTGAAGCGGCTGGTGACCGGCGTCGCCGTGCCGTACATCCTCTTCGAGACGGCGTACTCCCTCTTCGACCGCTGGGCCGGCGGCGATCCGAGCCAGGCGATCAGCCTCCTCGACCCCTGGTATCTCACCTGGTTCCTGGTGGCGCTCTTCGTCTGGCGGCTGACGACACCGCTGTGGAAGCTGGTGCGCTGGCCTCTTCCGCTGGCGCTCGCGTGCGCCCTGCTCGCGGCCGTCTCACCGGAGATCGGCGACGATCTGGACCTCCAGCGGGTGCTCCAGTTCCTGCCGTTCTTCGTCATGGGCCTGCTCATGAAGCCCGAGCACTTCCAGCTGGTGCGGCGCCGTGAGGTGCGGATCCTGTCCGTGCCGATCATCGCCGCCGCGCTGGTCCTCGGCTACTGGGCGGTGCCGCGGATGAACACCGCCTGGTTCTACCACCGGGACAGCGCGCAGGAGCTGGGCGCGCCCTGGTGGGCGGGTGTCGTCATGACGCTCGCGCTCTACGGCTGCTCGCTCGTGCTCACCGCGTGCTTCTTCGCCTGGGTGCCGCGGCGCGCGTTCTGGTTCACGGCGCTCGGCGCGGGCACGCTGTACGGCTACCTGCTGCATGGCTTCGTGGTCAAGGCCTCCGAGTACTGGGGCTGGTTCGACCACCCGTGGCTGCACAAGCCGCTCGGCGAGATCTTCGTGACGCTCGTCGCGGCCGCGCTCGTCACCGCGCTGTGCACGGTGCCCGTCCAGCGGATCTTCCGCTTCGCGATGGAGCCCCGCATGGAGTGGGCCTTCAAGCGGGACGCGACCGAACTGGCCCGGGAGCGAGAACGGGCGAGGGCCAAGGCCTAGCCGGCCGCCCGTTTGATCGTGACAAAGGCGGGCCCGGGTTTTCCCGGGCCCGCCTTGTCGTGCGACGGCGAGCGCGTTGCCGTGGCACGGCCGGCGTGCGGTCGTGCGACGGCTGGCACGTGATCGTGGCACGGCGAGCGCACGGTCGTGGCACGGCGAGCACGCGGTCATGCCACGGCGAGCGCGTGGTCGTACCGCGGCGAGCGTGTTGGTGTAGGGGCGAGCTCAGGACGGGGGCAGCCCCAACAGCGCGCGCATCGTCGCGTACTTCTTCGTCAGCCGGGCCCGGGTGTGCTCGTCGAGGACCGCGAGCCGGGCGGGGTCGGCGTTGTGCGCGAGATCGGACGCCTTCACCAGGAGGGCACCCGAGGTCGTACGGATGCGTCGCGCGTACGACTCCGGCGGCTCCCCCTCCCGCTTGGTGAGCGCCAGCACGATGTCCTTGGTACGCCGGGTCAGCGCGGCCTCGCGCAGCCAGTCCGCGGAGAGCGCGTCGTCCTCGACCGCGTCGTGCAGCCAGGCCGCCGCGATCTGTTCGTCGTCGCCCCCGCGCTCGCGGACGCCCTCCGCCACGGCCTGGAGGTGCTCGGCGTACGGCCGCCCCGCCTTGTCGGTCTGGGCGGCGTGCGCCTCACGGGCGAGGGCTTCGACTTCGGCCAGGGTCAGAAGAGTCTGCGTCACCCCTCCAGTGTCTCCCCGCGCAGCGCCGCGCGGGCCGGGACCGTCGCAGCCGTCACACCGAGCAGGACGATCGCCCCGGCGAACGCGCCGTACAGCAGCGGTGGAATGTACGGGCCCTGCCCGGTCAGCCCCTTCATCATCGGCACGAGCGTGGCGAGCGCGATGGCGGTGCCGAGCGCGATGCCGGCGAGGACGACCAGCAGGGCCTCCCAGCGGATCATGCGCAGCACCTGCCGACGGGTGGAGCCGATCAGACGGAGCGTGCCGAGCTCGCGGCGCCGGTCGAGGACGGTCATCACCAGGGTGTTGACGGCCGCGACGGCGGCGAACCCGCCGAGCACCGCCGCCATCACGGCGTTCGCCCAGGCGTTGAGCTTCCGGTCGAGGGACTGTGCGGTGGTGTAGTCGCGCCGGTCCAGGACGCTGCCGAGCCCCGCGAGGTCGACGGCCCTGCCTCCCCTGGCCCAGATCTCCGTGTCGAAGGAGTTGGTGACGTGGGTCGCCAAGTCGGCACGGTTGAGGGTGACTTGGGACAGGCCCAGACCGCGGCCGTACGTCGCCACGACCGTCGGGGACACCTTGATGCCGTCGGGCCGCCGGAGCGCGACGCGGTCGCCGACCTTGGCGTGGGCGCTGTCGGCGAGCGACGCGTCGAGCGCCACCTCGCCGGGCCGCAGGGAGAGGGTGCCGTGCCGGACGTCCAGGTCCTGGACGCGTGCCAGATCCTTGGGCGTACCCGTCACGCCCTGCGCGGAGGCCGACTCAAGCGAACCGCCCACCGGGATCAGCACGGCCGTCTTCAACAGGCCCACGGCCGGCGGTGACGCCGGGCGCGCGGGCCGCCCGGTCCACCGCGTCCGGGGCGAGACCCGTGTCGGAGGTGACGATGTGGTCGGCCACGATGCCGTCCCGCTGCTGTTGCTCGGTGACCCGCTCCTCGTTGGTGTGCAGGAAGACGAGCACCGAGGAGAAGGCCATCGCGAGGACGATCGGGGTGATCGCGGAGGCCAGCCTGCGGGCGTTGGTGCGGGAGTTGATTGCGCAGTTCCCCGCGCCCCTCAGCGGGCCGGGGTCGGGGCCTCGCGGCAGATCAGGAGGAGGGCTCGGTCGTCGTTGACGTCCCTGGCCACTGCTTCGATGAGGTGCCAGGCGGCTCCGTGGAAGCCGCCTGCGACGTAGCGGTCGGCCTCACCCGTGAGGCGGTCGATGCCTTCGACGATGTCGCGGTCGGAGGTCTCCACCAGACCGTCTGTGAACAGCATCAACACGTCACCGGGCCGGAGCGAGCCCTTCACGGGGTCGAACTGGGCGCCGTCGTACACACCCAGCAGCGGACCCTCGGCCGCCTTCTCCTCCCAGCGCCCGCTGCCCGCGCTGAGCTGCAGGCCCGGCGGGTGGCCGGCGGAGAAGAGCTCGTAGTCCCCGGAGTCCATGTCGAGGACTAGGTGGATGGAGGTCGCGAAGCCCTCGTCCCAGTCCTGCCGGAGGAGATAGCCGTTGGCGGCAGGGAGGAAGGCGTGCGGCGGGAGGGAGCCGAGGAGGCCTCCGAAAGCTCCGGACAGGAGCAGCGCACGCGACCCCGCGTCCATGCCCTTGCCGGAGACGTCCGTGAGGACCACTTCGAGGGTCCGACCGCCGTTCGTACGGGCGGCCACGACGAAGTCCCCCGAGAACGACTGCCCGCCCGCCGGCCGCAGCGCCATCTCGCGGTGCCAGCCCAGCGGCAGTTGCGGCAGCTTGCTCTGCACCCGGATACGTTCACGCAGGTCGAAGAGCATGGTGCCGCCCCGGCGCCAGGGCACGCCGACCCGGCTGCGGAACTGCGCGATCAGGAGTCCGAAGAAACCGCAGGCAGCGACCACCAGCACCACACCCGGGGTGACCCGGGACGGGCCCTCGGTGTACGGACCCAGCTTCACGGACTCCACTATCAGCGCGGTGGCGGCGGCCGCATAGAGACCGAGCAGGCTCGCGGGGCGGAGCAGGAGGCCGCCGGCCACGATCGGGAGGACCAGGGCCGCCGGGGAGCACCACACCGAGTTCACCAGCGTCGTGGCCGCGATGACCGGAATCGTCAGCAGCAGACCGGCCAGCGCGATCCAGTCCGAACCGTCCCCGCGGAAGTAGTCGACGGCGGATCTGCGCAGCCCTGTGCGGGCCCGGTGCCACTGCTTCTTCAACCGGGCCGTGAACGTCTCGGCTTCCGCGCGCCGCTCTCGTCCTGCTGCCATTAGTTCGGGACCCTATCCATCGGACCAGGTGCTTGGCACGGGAGGTCCCACTTGTCCCCCGTCCGAGCGCTCAACTTCACAGAGAACTTCACACCGGGCGGCATCGGCGGCGGGGGAAATTCCCTCGCTCGTACCGCATTGCCCTGGTAGGCATGGGCTATGACGACTGACGTGCGGGCGCTGCGGCAGACTGAGTGGAATGTCTGGTATGACAACCTGATTCGCGCGTTCGGTGGCGTCCCGGAGCCGGCCGAGGAGCGGGAGCTGTACAACGCGCTGACAGAGTACGACCGTTCTCTGGGCGTGTGGGACGGCGACCAGGTCGTCGGCACGGCCGGCGCGTTCACCTTCCTGCTCACCGTCCCGGGCGGCGCCTGCGTACCGGCCGCGGGCGTCACCATGGTCAGCGTCGCCGCCACGCACCGCCGCCGCGGGGTGCTGACCTCGATGATGCGTCGCCAGCTGGACGACATCTACGCCTGGGGCGAGCCGCTCGCCGTCCTGACCGCGTCGGAACCGGCGATCTACGGCCGGTTCGGCTACGGCATCGGGACGCTGCAGCTCAACGCCGAGATCGACACCAGCCGCGTACGCCTGTCCGTGCCGCCCGGTACCGACGACGTACGTCTGCGGTACGCGGCGCCGGCCGAGGTGCTCGACGCGTGCGAGGCGGTGTACGCCCGACTCGTGCCCGGCCGGCCCGGGATGCTGGCGCGGCGGCCCGGCTGGGAGCGGGTGGGGTTGCTCGACCCGGAGGACCACCGGGACGGTGCTTCGCCGTTGCAGTGCGTGGTCGCCGAGCGGGACGGCGAGGTCGTCGGCTACACGCGCTTCCGGGTCAAGCCGGAGTGGGGCGCGGCCGGGCACGACGGCTCGGTGGCCCTCAGCGCCCTGGAGGGGCTCGACCCGGCGGCACGGGCCGCGCTGTGGCGGTTCCTCTTCGACATCGACCTGACGTCAACGCTGCGCTCTCACGCCCGGCCCGTCGACGAGGACCTGCTGCATCTGGTCTCCGACATCCGGCGCTGCAAGCTGCGGTTGAAGGACTCGCTGCACGTACGGCTCGTCGACGTGGGGGCCGCGCTGGAGGCGCGCACGTATCAGGCGCCGGTGGACGTGGTGTTCGAGGTCGAGGACGCGTTCTGCCCCTGGAACGAGGGGCGGTGGCGGCTCACCGGCGACGCGAAGGGCGCCTGCTGCGTGCGCACCGGGGACTCGGCCGATCTCGCCCTGTCCGTACGGGAGTTGGGGGCGGCCTATCTCGGCGGGTTGTCGCTGGCCTCGCTCGCGACGGCCGGGCGGGTGCGGGAGCTGCGGCAGGGGGCGCTGGCGGAGGCGTCGGTGGCCTTCTCGTCAGTGATCGCGCCCTGGCTGCCGCACGGGTTCTGACGGCTGCGCTGCCCGTGCGGGGGTTTTGACCGGTGCGGGGGGTTTGACCGGTGCAGGGGTTTTGTCCGGCTAGGGCTCTCGACCGGCTGGGCCCTTCGACCGGCGGGGTCTCTTGACCGGCTGGGCCCTTCGACCGGCTGGGCCTTTCGACCGGCCGGACCCTTCGACCGGCTAGGCCTTTTGGCAGGTCGGGCACCAGAAGAGGTTGCGGGCGGCGAGATCGGCGGTGCGGATCTCGCCGCCACAGATGTGGCAGGGCAGGCCGGCCCTGCGGTACACGTAGACCTCGCCGCCGTGGTCGTCCACGCGCGGCGGGCGGCCCATCGCCTCGGGGGTGTGTTCCGGGCGGACCGTGTCGATGCGATTGTTGCGGACGCCCTCGCGCATCAGGTCCACGAGGTCGGACCAGATCGCGTCCCACTCGGCGGGCCCGAGGTCCTTGCCGGTGCGGTACGGGTCGATGCCGTGCCGGAAGAGCACCTCCGCGCGGTAGACGTTGCCCACGCCCGCGATGACCTTCTGGTCCATGAGGAGGGCGGCGATCGTCGTACGGCTGCGGGAGATGCGGTGGTACGCCGTCGACGGGTCGGCGTCCGGGCGGAGCGGGTCCGGGCCCAGGCGGTCGTGTATCGCCCGCTTTTCCGTGTCCGTGATCAGGGTGCAGGTGGTGGGGCCGCGGAGATCCACGTACGACGTGGCGTTCGCGAGGCGGAGGCGGACGGTGTCCGTGGGGGGTGGGGCGGGGGCGTCGCCGAAGGTGACCTTGCCGAAGAGGCCGAGGTGGATGTGGACCCAGTCCGCTGCGCGGAAGCCGAGGAAGAGGTGTTTGCCGTGGGCTTCGGCGGTGCGGAGTTCCGTGCCGTCCAGGAGGGCGGCGGCGTCGGTGAACTTGCCCTGCGGGCTGCTGACGCGGGTCTTTCCGCCCCCGAAGCTCGCCTCGTAGTCCTCGGCGAGCCGGTGGATCGTGTGCCCTTCGGGCACGGGTCCTCCCGCTGTCTGTCGTGCCTGTTGCCTGTCGTGCCTGTTGCCTGTCGTGCCTGTCGTGCCTGTCGTCCGACGGCCGAGCGGTGTTCGCCCCCTCCGCCCCTGCCCGTCCCGTATCCGGGGGCTCCGCCCCCGGACCCCCACTTTCGGCCTGGACGGCCTCGTCCTCAAACGCCGGACGGGCTGGTACGGGTTACGGGTGCTGTGGGTGATGGGACGGGATCGGGGGGAGTTCGCGGGTGGTCTCGTAGGCCGACAGCATGTCGATGCGGCGGATGTGGCGCTCGTCACCGGAGAAGGGGGTGTCGAGGAAGGTCTCGACGAACTTCGTCGCCTCGTCCTGCGAGTGCATCCGAGAGCCGACCGCGACGACGTTGGCGTTGTTGTGCTGACGGCCCAGCGACGCCGTCTCCTCGCTCCAGGCGAGCGCGGCCCGCACGCCGGCCACCTTGTTCGCGGCGATCTGCTCCCCGTTGCCCGAGCCGCCGATCACGATGCCGAGGGACTCGGGATCGGCCGCCGTGCGCTCCGCGGCGCGGAGGCAGAACGGCGGATAGTCGTCCTGGGCGTCGTAGATGTGGGGCCCGCAGTCGACGGGCTCGTGGCCGGCGGCCTTGAGCCACTCGACGAGGTGGTTCTTGAGTTCGAAACCGGCATGATCGGAGCCGAGATACACGCGCATGGTCCGAGTGTGACACGGCCGTTTCGAATCGGCCTCGCCGGGTGCCGCGGGCGAAAAGTGTGAGCAACACTACAGAACCTCAAGCAAACCTCAAGTAACGATCTGGATTCAAAGGTTCACGAATCCCTTAGCCTCCGATTCACTGGTCCGGCTCGTACACCGCTCGTACGAGAGCTCGTACGGATCCGTACACCACCCGCGTACGGAAAGTGCGCGATGCGTGCGATGTACGGAATCCGCTCACCCGGCGCAAAGGAATCCCCCTCATGACCTCGCAGCCGACCCCCACCAAGGCCGCAAGCGGCCCCGGAGAACCCGGAGAGCCCGGTGGCGGCCTCCAGGCCGGACTGAAGAACCGTCATCTGTCCATGATCGCCATCGGCGGTGTGATCGGAGCGGGGCTGTTCGTCGGCTCCAGCTCCGGTATCGCCACCGCGGGCCCCGGCATCCTTCTCTCCTACGCCCTCGTCGGCACGCTCGTCGTGCTCGTGATGCGGATGCTCGGCGAGATGTCCGCCGCCAACCCGACGTCGGGTTCGTTCTCGGCCCACGCCGACCGGGCGCTCGGCCGCTGGGCCGGGTTCTCGATCGGCTGGCTGTACTGGTTCTTCTGGGTGGTCGTCCTCGCCGTGGAGGCCACCGCCGGGGCCAAGATCCTCGAAGGATGGATGCCCGGCGTGCCCCAGTGGGGCTGGGCGCTCATCGTGATGGTGGTCCTCACCGCCACCAACCTGGTGTCCGTGGGGTCGTACGGCGAGTTCGAGTTCTGGTTCGCCGGGATCAAGGTCGTCGCGATCGGCGCGTTCATCATCGTCGGCGGGCTCGCCATCTTCGGTGTGCTGCCGGGCGCCCACAGCGACAAGGCCGGGCTGGGCAATCTGACCGACCACGGCGGCTTCCTGCCGCACGGGCCCGGCGCGATTCTCACCGGTGTGCTCCTGGTCGTCTTCTCCTTCATGGGCAGCGAGATCGCGACCCTCGCGGCCGGCGAGTCCGAGGACCCGCAGCGGGCCGTGACCAAGTCCACCAACAGCATCATCTGGCGGATCGCGGTCTTCTACCTCGGCTCGATCCTCGTCATCATGGCGCTGCTGCCGTGGAACGACCCGTCGATCAAGGACAAGGGCTCGTACGTCGCCGCCCTCGACTCCCTCGGCATCGCGCACGCCGGTCAGATCATGAACTTCATCGTGCTGACCTCGGTGCTGTCCTGCCTCAACTCCGGGCTCTACACCGCCTCCCGGATGGCCTTCTCGCTCGGTCAGCGCGGGGACGCGCCGAAGGCCTTCGCGAAGACCACCTCGCGCGGTGTGCCGATGGCCGCGATCATCGTCTCGGTCGTCTTCGGCTTCGTCGCCGTCTTCTTCAACTACAAGTTCCCGGACTCGGTCTTCCTCTTCCTGGTCAACTCCTCCGGTGCGGTCGCCCTGTTCGTCTGGCTCGTCATCTGCTTCTCGCAGCTGCGGATGCGGAAGATCATCGAGCGCGAGGCGCCGGAGAAGCTGGTCGTGCGGATGTGGCTGTACCCGTACCTGACCTGGGCGACGGCCGCGCTGATCGTCTTCGTCCTCGGCTACATGCTGACCGACACCGAACACGACGGCCGCGAGACCGTGCTGCTGTCGCTGCTGGTCGCGGCCGTGGTCCTGGTCGTCGCCGTCATCCGTCAGAAGGTCGGGGCAGGCGCCTCCCCGGTGAAGTACGCCGTGGCCGCCGAGCCTTTCCGTATGTCCGAGTCCCTCGCTCACAGCACGGTGAAGCTGTTCTTGACCTGTTGGTAGACCTGGAGCGCCTCGTTCTCGATGTCCGGCCGGTACCAGGTGTTGATCTGGTACGACGTGCCGTCGGCGTCGAACCCGAGCAGCAGGGCGTGCCACTGCTCGCCCTTGAGGGTGAAGGTGTACTCCCAGACGACCGCGGGCCGGCCCTGGAACGTCGTCCGGTCCAGGCGGATCTTCCGGTAGTCCCGTCCCTGGCGGGCGTTCTGTTCCGAGGTCTGCCAGGTCTGCATCAAGTCCCCCTTGGCGAGGGCGGACTTGGCCGCGAGCTCCTGTTTGGCGTCGGGCGAGGTGTAGTGCACCTCGGAGCCCGTCTTCACGTCACGGCGCCAGCCCTTGGGTGTCACCCACGCGTATCCGCCGGCCTCCTGGTGCGCTCCCGGGGGCAGGCTGGGCGGGCGGGAGGTGCCCTCGACGGTGGGCGACGTACTGGCCGGGCTCGTACTGCCCGAGGTCGTGCTGCCCGAGGTCGTACCATCCGAGGTCGTGCTGCCCGAAGAGGCGGTCGGCGCGGGCGAGCCGGACGAAGCGCCGGTCCTGGCGTCGGGTGAGCCGCCGGACGTGGCGATCACGATCCCGGCTACAGCCCCCGCCACGGCCATCGCCCCGGCGGCCGCGAGGCCCATGCGACGCCTGCTCCCTCGCGGGCCGGGCGCCACGGCGGGACCGGGGAGTTCGCCCGGAGGCGTCCCCACAGGCGCGGGCACCGTCGGCAGCCGCGCCTCCGTCACCCGCTCCCGGGTCGCCTCCCTCACCGCCTGCGCCGACCCCTCGGGCGCTCCGGTGGAGGGGATCGGTGAACCGACCTCCGCGCGCAGTGTGGAGGGGACTTCGGTGGAGGCGTTGGCGACCTGGGGGGCTTCGGGGAGTGGAGCCACGGCTTCGGAGGCGGAGGCTGAGGCGGACGCGGACGGTTGCCGTGCTGGGCGCGGTGGATGCGCTGGGCGCTTCTCGAAGTCCGGGGTGTCCGGGGGGCTCTTTCGCGTGGAGGTGCGCTGGATCGGGATGGCGTCGTGCACGGGCTCCGGTTCGGCGGCTGCGGGTTCGGGCTCGGGCTCGCGTAGGGGGGCGGGTGCGCGTACGGGAGCGGGCCCGGGCGCTGGTTCATGTACGAGGCCGGGCTCGTGTACGGGTTCGGGTGCCGACTCCTGTACGGCGCCGGGTGCGGGTCCCGGCGCGGGCCCCTGTCCGGGTCCGGGGCCGAGTCCCCGTGCGGGCCCCTGTCCGGGTCCGGGTTCGCGGGCAGGTTCGGGGTCAGGTTCGGATTCCCGTGCCGCCCGTATGAGTTCCGCGTCCAGGAGCGCCGGTGTGGGTGACTCCGCCCGCGTCGGCTCTGGGGCCGTTTCTCGTTCTCGTAGTGGTGCCGTTTCTCGTTCCCGTACGGGTTCCGGTGCTGGTTCCGGTACGAGTTGCGTGTCCGGGGTCGGAGGTGCCTCCGGCACCGGCCCGTACACCCTCGCACCCAGCTCCGCCTCAAGTTCCTCCAGGCCGGGGCGTGTCGACGGGTCCTTCTCCAGGAGGGCGGCCAGGATGTCGCGCAAGTCGCCTGCGGAGGCGGGGAGTTCGGGCTCCTCGTAGAGGACGGCGTGCAGGGTCGCGAGGGTGGTGGAGCGGGAGAAGGGTGAGCGTCCGCCGAGGGCCGCGCAGAGCGTCGCGCCCAGGGACCAGACGTCGGAGGGCGGGCCCTGCGGGCGGCCGGAGATCCGTTCGGGTGCCATGTAGTCGGGGGAGCCGACCAGCATCCCGACCATGGTGAGGGCCTCCGCGTCCTGCAACGCGGCGATGCCGAAGTCGGTGAGGACGACGCGCCGGCCGTGCCGCTCGACCAGCACGTTGCCCGGCTTGATGTCGCGGTGCAGCACTCCCCCGGCGTGCACCTGGCGCAGCGCCGCCACGAGTTCGAGCCCGATCCGGGCCGCCTCGCGCGGGTCGAGCGGTCCGTCCTCCACGACGATCTGTTCGAGGGAGCGCCCGGCGACGAGCTCCATGACGATCCACAGCCGCTCGCCCTCGTCCACGACGTCATAGATGCGGACGACGTTGGGGTGGTCGATCCGGGCCGTGGCCCTGGCTTCGCGCAGGGTGCGTTCGCGGCGCGTCCGCGTGTCCTCGGGGTCGAGTCCGTCGATACGCATTTCCTTGACGGCGACCTGCCGGTCGAGCATTTCGTCGGCGGCTCGCCACACCCGCCCCATTCCCCCCTGGCCAATACTCTCGACCAGTCGATAACGCCTCGTCACCAATAGTCCCGGAACACCGTCCTGCACATTCCCCGACAATCCCCGCACCCCCCTCAACACCCGCCACATTCGCCCGTCACAACAGAAACACAATGGTCACACTTCATGCCGTACCAGCATAGTGCGGAGAAATCTTGTGGTACCTCTTCAAGTACTGCGAATTCAGGCGCAGCCAAGGGGGACGAACATGAGTTCTCGTCACACGACGACCATCGCGGGATCGCTGCTCACGGCATCTTTCTCGGCCGTGATGATCCTTTCCTTCACCGCCGTCGCGGACGACCAGGGACCGGGGAGTGGCAAGGGGGGAAAGGTAATTGACGAGGCACCGGCGGGTGTAAAGCCGACCACGCTGCTGCCGGCGAAGATCTCGGTCGACAACAGCACTCAGAAGACGGCGATTACCGCCACGGTAAAGAACGAAGGGACCAAAGACAGCGGCGACATCAGGCTTTTGGTGGTCGGTTTCGACGGCCTCACGGTCAAGGGGGTCAAGGGCTGCGACGCACTGGCCGACAAGGATCTGCCCAAGGGTTCGAACAGTGGTTTCGTCTGCTCGGTCGGCAATCTCGCGGCCGGCAAGTCGAAGTCGTACACCGTCGACGCGACGTTCGATCTGAGCAAGACCGGGAAGATCTGTCTGCCGGTGCAGACGAGCGACGGGAAGAAGACGTACTGGCAGCAGGGCCCGGTGCCGTTCGGTACGACGAACCCGTCACCGAACGCCCCGGCCACTCCGCTGCTGCTCGGTACCGACAACAAGCCGGTGGCACCCGGCGGTGACCAGCTGCCGAAGACCGGCGCGGGGAGCGACGTCCTGCCGCTCGGCGCGGCGGGCGCGGCGCTGATCTCGGCGGGGGCGGCGGGCCTGTGGTGGGCCCATCGGCGCCCGCGGCGGCAGCAGCAGTTCTGAACAGCGGTCGACAACCCACTGGAACGGGCCGGGACGCGGCGCTGCGCGTTCCGGCCCACCTCGTGATGGGGATGCCGGGAAAACCTGACGGAGACTGTCAGGTAATGCGGCCAGGATGAGCCTCATGAACACCGTCGACACCACCACCGCAGACCAAGGCCAAGGTCAAGGACAGGACCGGGACCGGGACCAAAGCCAAAACCAAGGCCATGGCCACGGCCGAGACCCGCTCGTCCTCCGACCCGGGGACGCCGGGTACGACGAGGAACTCGCCGGGTTCCAGACCGGATTCGCGCAGCGGCCCGCCGTGGTCTTCGCCGCCTCCTCAGCCGATGACGTCGTCGCCGCGGTGCGCTACGCGGCCGCCGCCGGCCTGCCGGTCGGCGTGCAGGCCACCGGGCACGGGATGCCGGGCGCGGTGGATGGCGGCGTCCTGATCACGACGCGGCGGATGGATCAGGTGAGCGTCGATCCGCAGGCGCGCACCGTCCGCGTGCGGGCGGGGGTCCGCTGGAGCCAGGTCGTCGCGGCGGCCGGGCCCTACGGGCTGGCCCCGCTGAACGGATCGGCGCCGGGCGTGGGCGCCGTCTCGTACACCCTGAGCGGTGGACTCGGCATCCTGGCCCGGGAGTTCGGGTACGCGGCCGACCATGTGCGCTCGCTCGACGTGGTCACGGCGGACGGACGGCTGCGCCATGTGACACGGGAGTCGGACCCCGGCCTGTACTGGGCGCTCCTCGGCGCCGGCCACAACTTCGGCGTCGTCACCGAGCTGGAGATCGACCTCGTACCGGTGGCACGGCTGTACGGCGGCTCGCTCGCCTTCGACGGGGGCGAGGTCGGTCCCGGGGCGGTGCTGCGGGCGTACGAGCGCTGGACGCGGACCGTGCCGGACGGGCTGACCTCGTCGTTCGCGGCCGTGCCGTACCCGGACGTGCCGGGGACGCCGCCGCATCTGCGCGGGCGGTATGTGATCTCCGTACGGGTCGCTTACACGGGCACGGCCGCCGAAGGGGAGCGACTAGTGGCCCCGCTGCGGGAGATCGGGCCGGTGCTCACGGACTCGCTGCGCGAGATGCCGTACGCCGAGAGCCACACCATCCACAGCGACCCGGACTTCCCGCACACGTACTACGGCGACAGTGCGGTGCTGAGGGACCTGGACGTGGCCGCGGCGACCGAACTCCTCGCCCGCACCGGTCCGGCCGCGCCCGCGATGTGCGTCGTGCAGATCAACCACCTGGGCGGGGCGCTGACGCGGGAGGCGCCGAACTCCGTCCCGCATCGCGAAGGGCGTTTTCTCGTACGGCTGTTGGCCATGGCCGAGCGCGGGGCGGCGCGCGCGGTGCTGGACCCCGCGTTCGAGGGGCTCGCGCCGTGGACGATCGGGCGGGCGCTCACCTTCGCGTTCGGGGCGGGCGATCGTACGGAGGGGCTGTACGACACCGGAACGCGGAAGAGGCTCGCCGGGCTGAAGTCGGAGTACGACCCGGCGAACCTCTTCCGCAGGAACTACAACGTCACCGGCTGAACATCTCCGGTTGCGCGTCGCCGATTGCACTTCGCCGGCTGCACGTCACCGGTTGGGCATCGCCGGCTGCACGTCACCGGTCGAGCATCATCGGTCGAGGCTCACTTGTTGATGAACTTCCAGGCCGTGGGCAGCACGCCCATCGCCAGGGCGGCCTTGAGGGCGTCGCCGATCACGAACGGGGTGAGGCCCGCCGCGATGGCCGCGCTCGCCGACATGTCGGCGGCCAGGGCGAGGTACGGGACGCCGATCGCGTAGATGATCGCCTCGCCGAGCAGCATCGTGGCCGCCATGCGCGGCACGGAGCGGTCGGCGCCGCGGCGGGCGAGGGCGCCCACGACGGTGGAGGCGAGGAGCATGCCGAGGATGTAGCCGAAGGACACGCCGGCACCGGAGCCGCCGCCGGCGAACCACGGAACGCCGGCCAGGCCGAGCAGCGCGTACAGGGCGAGGGAGAACAGGCCCCGGCCGGCGCCGAGCGCCGTGCCGACGAGGAGCGCCGCGAAGGTCTGGCCGGTCACCGGGACCGGGGAGCCCGGGACGGGCAGGGAGATCTGGGCCGCGAGGCCGGTGAGGGCGGCGCCGCCGAGCACGAGCGCGGTGTCCCTGACACGGGAGGCGGGGAGCAGGTCGGCGAGGACTTCGCCGGGGCGGATGCCTGTGTGGGGCGTGGCGACAGCGGTGCTCATGGGGACTCCGGCGGGTGCAGGCAGCTTGGGACACGGTGACGCTATCTCAGGGGTACACGGCCGATCACCGTCAGCGCTCGACAAAGGGGGGAACCGGACCTTGGTGGCCTCTCGACAAAGAGTGTCGGGTACACCCGTGGCGGCGTGATGCTGATCACTGAGGTAGGGGTCATTGTGTCCACGGGGGCGGAGCGGGCGGGGACTGTAGGTTCCCGCCAAAGGCTTGTTTCGCCCCCTCCACCCTTACCCATCCCGAACCTGGGGGCTGTCGCCCCCGGACCCCCCTTCGGCCTCAACAGCCGCGTCCTCGAACGCCGGACAGGCTGACCACCAGCCCCTCCGGCCTTCGAGGGGGCGAAGAACCCACCCTGGCCGAATCCTCCGGGTAAGCCCTACCCTTCACCCCATGGTTGCTCAGGCCGAGAACTTCGCGTCGCGTCGATACGTCGACCTGCGACGCCAGGGCACGGCCACCTGTCGCCGCAGCTGAGGCGGCCGGAGCGGATCCGGCTCGCCGAGACGTGACGGTGCAGTGTCGGACGAGCTCCCGAGGAAGTACCCCGTGCCCCGCTCCCCTTCCCCCTCTTTGGCCCCCGCCCCTTCCCCACCCGTGGACGCCTACCGCGCCGCCGACAGCGACCGCCGTCGGACCAGCGCCAGCGTCATCCTCCGGTCCGTGCTGGAGCACGGACCGGTCGCCCGCAGCACCATCGCCCGGCTGACCGGGCTCTCCCCGGCGTCGGTGACCGACTACTGCGGCCGGTTCGCCGAACTCGGCCTGATCCGGGAGGCCTCCGTGCCCCGGCGGTCGAACGGGGTCGGACGGCCGCACGTGCCGGTCGATCTCGACGGCTCCCGGTTCGTGGTCGGCGGGGTGCACATCGCGGTGCCGTACACCACGGTCGCAGTGCTCGACCTGCGCGGCCGGGTGGTGGCCGAGAAGCGCCTCAAGCATCACGGCACCGAGCCCGCCGCCCGCGTCCTGGCCAACGCCGCCGACGGGCTCGGCGCGCTGCTGGCCGACGTCCCGGGCCGTACGCCCCTGAGCGTGGGGCTCGCCACCGGAGGCTGGGTCGACCGGGACTCCGGGACCATCGTGGAGCACGCGCTCCTCGGCTGGCGGGACGTGGCCGTGCGGGAGGTGATCGGCGCGCGCACCGGTCTGCCGGTCCACGTGGACGGGCACGCCAGGGCGTTGGTCAACGGGGAGCGGCTGTTCGGGCGGGCGCGCGGCAGCCGCAGCGTGCTGCACCTCTTCGTCGGCAACGTGGTGGACGCCGCCTTCGCCACCCACGACGAGGTGCACTACGGCCCCCGCTCGCAGGCCGGCGCGATCGCCCATCTGCCGCTGGCGGGCGGGACGGAGCGGTGCGGCTGCGGCCGGACCGGGTGCCTCCAGGCCGAGTTGAGCGAACGGACGCTGTGCCGCCGGGCACGGGAGGAGGGGGTCATCGGGGGCGTGAACCCGATGCACGTGGTCGCCGCGGCGGCCGGCGGTGACCCCGTCGCCGTACGGCTGCTGATGGAACGGGCCCGGATGGTGGGGCGGGCGGCCGGGCTGCTGCTCGACGTGCTCAATCCGGACACCGTCGTGGTCACCGAGGTCGGTGCGATACACCGGGAGGACTGCCTCGGCGCGCTGCGCGAGGAGGTGGGTCCGCAGCGGGCGGCGTCCGTTCTGCCGACCAGTTTCCCGGATTCCGTGCTCGCCGTGGCGGGCGGATCGGTGGCTCTCGACGTGCTGTACCGGGATCCGCTGGGCGTCCGACCGGGGTCGAATTAATTCAGAAAGTCGGAATATTGACAGGGGTCGTATCCGGCCAGGAGCATCCTCTGCATGAGCAGCGCGCAGAACTCTTCGCCGGTGGTCCGGTCGCGGCAGTACCGCGACCGGACGGCCGGCGCCGCGCTGTCGCCGTCCCGGCCACTGTCGACCTCCCTGTCGCTGTCGCCGTCCCGGCCCCTGTCGGCATCACCGTCGCCGTCGCCGTCCCGGCCCCTGTCGGCATCACCGTCGCCGTCGCCCTCGCGGCCACTGTCGGCATCACCGTCGCCGTCGAGGCCGCTGTCGCCTTCGCCCTCGCCGTCGTCGCTGTCACCGTCGCGGCAGGTTCCGCTCACCAAATGCCGTGTCGTCGACCTGATGCGGGTCGCCCGCACGCGTTGTTGCTGACGCCCCCTCAGTGACCGAGGTCAGTCGCTGACGCTCAGCCACTGAGGCGTCGTCGCCCTGCCGGCGCGCCGACGATCACCCGCGTTCTCGCTGCCACGCCCTCGGCGTGCGCCTCCTCACGCGTGCCCTTCTCCTTCTTCCCGGCTTCCGCCTGCTTCGCCCTGCCCGGAACGGCGCGCGCCTTCCTGCCACTTGTCTGCCACTTGCCTGCCCCTTGGAACCCCGGAGTCCTCCATGCCACCTCTGTCCCCCTCCGCGCCCGGTGTCGACCGGCGGCTCTTCCTGTCGTCCCTGCTCGGCGTGGCCGCCGCTGCCGGGCTGAGCGGCTGCGCGGGCGCCAGCGCCGCCGACACCCGGTCCAAGGGAGCCGCGTCCGCCCCGCTGGCGGCCAAGGTTCCGGCGGGCACCAAGCTCAAGATCGCCTCGTACCAAGGGTCCCAGGAGCTCCAGCTCAAGCTGGCGGGCCTGAGCGAGCTGCCGTTCACCGTGTCCAGCTGGGTGAACATCGGCGCGGGGCCCGATGTCATCAACGCCTTCCGCGCCAAGTCCCTGGATGTCGGCAACAACGCTGGTATCCCGCCGATCCAGGCGCACTACCAGGGGTTCGACGCGAAGATCGTCGCGATCAACATCACCCGCAAGCCCAACTACCTCTTCGCCACCAAGCCCGGCAGCGACATCCAGGACGTCCAGGGCTTCAGGGGCAAGAAGCTGGCCTTCTCGCAGGGGCAGGCCCAGGGGGTCGTCCTGCTGCGCGCCCTGAAGAAGGCCGGGATCAAGTACGACGACGTCGACCTGGTGCCGCTGACCAGCAACCAGTTCCTCACCGCGCTCCAGGCGGGCCAGGTGGACATCGCCCCGCTCGCCAACCAGCAGGCGCCTGCCTACCTCAAGCAGTACGGGCCCAAGGGCGCCCACTCCATCACCACCGACGTGGTCGACCTCCTCAACCTGCTGTGGGCGCCCACCTCCGTGCTGGCCGACGCCGCGAAGGCGGCGGCCGTCGCCGCGTACATCCCGCGCTGGGCGAAGGGCCAGGTGTGGGTGTACGAGCACCCCGACGCCTGGAACCAGGAGTTCTACGTCAAGACGCAGAACCTCACTCTCGCGCAGGCTCAGTCGATCACCAAGCTGGCCAACAAGCCGCTCTTCCCGCCGAGTTGGGACGAGGCCGTGAAGTGGGAGCAGGAGACCGCCGATCTGCTGGCGGAGGGCGGCTTCGTGAAGTCGGTCAAGGTCGGCTCGCTCTTCGACCGCCGTTTCGAGGGCATCGCCGCGAAGGCCGTGCCCGCCGAGTATCGGAGTTGACGGCCATGACCACCACCGAAACAGCCACCGACACCGCCACCGGACCCACCACCGCCGGTACCACCGGCACCGCCACCACCGCCGGCACCGCCACGGCCGCCGCGGCCGCCGCGGTCACCGAGGTCACCGAGGTCACCGAGGACACCGCCCAGGACGGCTCTCGCCCCCGTCGTACGCGGCACCGCGGTCTCGCCCCCGGCAAGCGCCTGCCCGCCTCCCGGCTCATCGGTCCGGTGCTCTTCCTCGCCCTCTGGGCCGCCGCCTCCGCGGCAGGTCAGCTGGACCCGGGCGCGATTCCGGCGCCCTGGACGGTCCTGCGGACCGCGGGACACCTGTGGACCGACGGGACGCTCCCCACCGATGTGCTGACCTCCCTGGAACGCGCCGGGTACGGGTTCGCCCTCGGTCTGACCGCCGGGGTGCTCCTCGCCCTGGCCGCCGGACTCAGCCGGGTCGGCGAAGCGCTGATCGACGGAACGGTGCAGCTCAACCGGGCGATCCCGACCCTCGGCCTGATCCCGTTGTTCATCCTGTGGCTCGGCATCGGCGAGACCTTCAAGATCGCGATCATCGCCATCGTCGTCTACATCCCCATCTATCTGAACCTGCACTCCGCGCTGTCCGGCATCGACCACCGCTATGTCGAACTCGCCGAGGTCCAGGGGCTGTCGAGGCTCCGGTTCGTCCGGGAGATCGTGATCCCCGGCGCACTGCCCGGCTTCTTCGTCGGCCTGCGGCTCGGGGTGACCGGATCCTGGCTCTCCCTGGTCGTCCTTGAGCAGATCAACGCCACCAGCGGCCTCGGCTACATGATGTTCCAGGCCCAGAACTACGGCCGTACGGACATCATCCTCGTCGGCCTGCTGATCTACGGGATCTTCGGGCTCGTCTCCGACAGCGCGGTTCGTCTCATCGAACGGAAGGTGCTGTCGTGGCGACGCACACTGAGCAACTGACCAGGCCGACGGTCCAGCTCCGCGGCCTGACCCGCTCCTTCGACGGCCGTACGGTCCTCGACGACATCGATCTCGACCTCCCCGCCGGGCAGTTCACGGCCCTGCTCGGACACAGCGGCTCCGGCAAGAGCACCCTGCTGCGCGCCATCGCCGGGCTCGACCACAACGTCACCGGAAGCGGCCGGCTCACCGCCCCGCAACGGGTGTCCGTGGTCTTCCAGGACTCCCGGCTGCTCCCCTGGCGTCGCGTCCTCGACAACGTCCTGCTCGGCACGGACGGCAAGGAAGCGGAGCACAAGGGCCGCTCCGCGCTCGCCGAGGTGGGCCTCGCGGGCCGTGAACGGGCCTGGCCCAACGAGCTGTCCGGCGGGGAGGCCCAGCGCGCCGCCCTGGCCCGTTCGCTCGTACGGGAGCCCGAACTGCTCCTCGCCGACGAGCCGTTCGGCGCACTGGACGCGCTCACCCGGATCCGGATGCACGTCCTGCTGCGCGAGCTGTGGGAGCGGCACCGGCCCTCCGTGCTGCTCGTCACGCACGACGTGGACGAGGCGATCGTGCTCGCCGACCGGGTCCTCGTGCTCGACCAGGGCCGTATCGGCCTCGACCTGACCATCGACCGCCCGCATCCGCGCTCGTACCGCGATCCGCTGCTCGGCGAGTACCGCGAGCGCCTGCTCACCGCCCTCGGCGTGACCGAGGACGTGACAGGACACCAGGAGGCACACCAGTGACCACCCCGCGCCGGCTCCACCTCAACGCCTTCCTCATGAACACCGGCCACCACGAGGCCTCCTGGCGCCTGCCGGAGAGCGACCCGCACGTCCATGTCGAGCTGGCCCACTACGTCCATCTCGCCCGCATCGCCGAACGCGGCACCTTCGACTCGCTCTTCCTCGCCGACGGGCCGGTCCTGTTCAACAGCGTCGGGCAGCGCCCGTCCGGCGCCCTCGAACCCATCACCCTGCTCACGGCGCTGGCCACCGCCACCGAGCACATCGGCCTGATCGCCACCGCGTCCACCTCGTACAACTCCCCCTACAACCTGGCCCGCAGATTCGCCTCGCTGGACCACATCAGCGGCGGCCGCGCGGGCTGGAACATCGTCACCACGGCCGGCGCGGAGGCCGCCCGCAACTTCGGTCTCGACGACGAGCCCGCGCACGCCACCCGCTACGAGCGCGCCGCCGAGTTCCTGGACGTGGCGCTCAAGCTCTGGGACAGCTGGGAGGACGACCTGGTCGTCGCGGACAAGGCGGCGGGCGTCTGGGGCGACGACCGCAAGATCCATCCGCCACGTCACAAGGGGACGTACTTCAGCGTCGAGGGCGCCCTCAACGTGCCTCGCACGCCCCAGGGTTACCCGCTCCTCGTGCAGGCGGGTTCCTCGGAGGACGGCAAGCGGTTCGCGGCCCGGTACGCGGAGGCGGTCTTCACCGCCCAGCAGACGCTCAAGGACGCCCAGGACTTCTACGCCGACCTCAAGTCCCGTACCAGCGCGGCCGGCCGGGACCCCGACCACATCAAGATCCTGCCCGGCATCGTCCCGGTCATCGGCTCGACCGAGGCCGAGGCGCGGCGGCACGAGCAGGTCCTGGAGGACCACATCGTCTACGAGCACGGGCTGTACCGGCTCGAACGCCTGCTGCACGTGGAGCCGGGCACCCTCGACCTGGACGCGGAGCTCCCCGCCGACCTGCCGCCGGAGACCGCCATCGAGGGCGCCAAGAGCCGCTACACCCTCGTCGTGGAGCTCGCCCGGCGCGAGCGGCTCACCGTCCGTGAGCTGATCGGCCGCCTCGGCGGCGGACGCGGCCACCTGACCTTCGCCGGCACACCGGAGCAGGTCGCCGACGCGATCGAGGAGTGGTTCCGGCTGGGCGCGGCCGACGGCTTCAACATCATGCCCGCCGTGCTGCCGTCCGGCCTCGACCTCTTCGTCGACCACGTCGTGCCGATCCTGCGCGCCCGGGGCCTGCTCCGGACCGAGTACGGGCCCCGCCGGACCCTGCGGGAGAGGTACGGCCTCCCGCGCCCCGCCAATCAGTACGCCAGCACCCTCGTCTGATCCGAAAGGAACCGCCGCACATGGCTGAGATCGAGATCCACAAGGTCACCGGAAACATCGGCGCCCGGATATCCGGCGTCGACATCGCCAAGCCCCTCGACGACGAGACCGTCGCCGCCCTGCGCGCCGCCCTCAACGCGCACAAGGCGCTGGTCTTCGACGAGGTCGACCTGGACGACGAGGGCCAGCAGGCCTTCGCCCGCCACTTCGGCGACCTCACCACCGCCCACCCGACCGTGCCCGCCGTCGAGGGCGCCCCGAACGTGCTGCCCGTCGACAGCGAGCGCGGCCGTGCCAACCACTGGCACACCGACGTCACCTTCGTCCTCAACCCGCCGCAGGCCAGCACCCTGCGCTCCATCACGATCCCGCCGTACGGCGGCGAGACGCTCATCGCCAACTCGGCCGCCGCCTACCGCGATCTGCCCGAACCCCTCCGCGCGCTCGCCGACACCCTGTGGGCCGAGCACACCAACGACTACGACTACGCGGTGCCGGACGAGCAGATCGACGAGGAACAGGCCGCGCAGCGCGCCCAGTTCACCTCCATCAAGTACCGCACCGCACACCCGGTCGTCCGCGTCCACCCGCTGACCGGGGAGCGCGGGCTGTTCATCGGCGGGTTCGCGCAGCGGATCGTCGGCCTGTCGGTGGGCGAGTCCCGCAAGATCCTCGATCTGCTCCAGGCGTACGTCACCCGGCCGGAGAACATCCTGCGCTGGCGCTGGTCCCCGAACCAGCTGGTCCTGTTCGACAACCGCATCACCCAGCACTACGCCATCGACAACTACGACGGTCTGCCGCGCCGGCTGCACCGCGTGACCGTCGCCGGTGACGTGCCGGTCGGCGTCGAGGGCAAGGAGAGCTACTCGATCGCCGGCGACGCCGCGCACTACACGCCGGTCGCCGCGTAACGCGAGAACGCGAGAACGCGAGAACGCGAGACCGCGAGACCGCGCGGTGCACGTCGGTCGACACCTGACGCGGAAACGCACCGTGCACATCGGTCGACAGGTGACACGGGCATCACTCACCGCATCGTGTGCGTCCGCATAGTGGGCAGCCTCTCCTCCTGACCGGAGAGGCTGCCCAGACTGTGGGGGTTTTGCCCACTCGCACGTAAGGGACCACCCGCTCTCATGTCCCGCACCACCCTCGACGCCCCGCCCGGCACACCGGATGGGGACGTCCCGCTCTCCCACGGCCTCAAGCAGCGCCACCTCTCGATGATCGCCCTCGGCGGTGTGATCGGCGCGGGCCTGTTCGTCGGCTCCGGCGCGGGCATCGCCGCCGCCGGTCCCTCGATCGTCATCGCGTACGCCGTCTCCGGACTGCTCGTCATGCTGGTGATGCGGATGCTCGGCGAGATGTCGGCCGCGTATCCCTCGTCCGGTTCCTTCTCCGCGCACGCGGAGCGGGCGATCGGGCCGTGGGCGGGGTTCACCTCGGGCTGGTCGTTCTGGGTGCTGCTGTGCACGGCCGTGGGCCTGGAGGGCATCGCGGCCGCGAAGATCGTCACCGGCTGGCTGCCGGGCACGCCCGAGTGGGCGTGGGTGGCCCTGTTCATGCTGGTCTTCTGCACCGCGAACCTCGCCGCCGTGAAGAACTTCGGCGAGTTCGAGTTCTGGTTCGCGGCGCTGAAGGTCGGCGCGATCAGCCTGTTCCTGGTGCTCGGCGTGCTGGCCGTCGCGGGCTTGCTGCCGGGCACGGACTCCCCCGGCGCCTCGAACCTCACCGGTGAAGGCGGCTTCCTGCCGAACGGCGGCGAGGGGCTCGTCATCGGCCTGCTCGCGTCCGTCTTCGCGTACGGCGGTCTGGAGACGGTGACGATCGCGGCGGCCGAGTCGGAGAACCCGGTCCAGGGCGTCGCGCGCGCCGTCCGCACCGCCATGTGGCGTATCGCGCTCTTCTACGTCGGCTCGATGGCGGTCATCGTCACCCTCGTCCCGTGGGACTCCGAGGAGGTCGTCGCGAAGGGCCCGTACGTCGCCGCCCTGGACCACCTGGGCATCCCGGGCGCCGCGCAGCTGATGAACGTGGTCGTGCTGGTGGCGCTGCTCTCGGCGATGAACGCGAACATCTACGGGGCCTCGCGCATCGCGTACTCGCTGGTGGAGCGCGGTCAGGGCCCGACGAGGCTGGGCCGGGTCTCGTCCGGCGTCCCGCGCGTGGCCGTCCTCGCGTCGTCGGTCTTCGGCTTCGTGTGCGTCGTGCTCAGCTACTGGCGTCCCGACGACGTCTTCCCCTGGCTGCTGAACATGATCGGCGCGGTCATCCTGGTCGTCTGGATCTTCATCGCGGTCTCCCAGCTGCGGCTGCGGCGCCGGGTGGAGCGGGAGGCGCCGGAGAAACTGGTCGTACGGATGTGGGCGTTCCCGGTGCTGACGTGGGTCGCCCTGGCGGGCATGGCAGCAATCTTCGTCCTGATGGCCCGGGAGCCGGACACACGCGTGCAGCTCTACTCGACGGGCGGCATGACGCTGTTCCTGGCGGCCGTCGGCTACGCCTGGCAACGAGCACGCGCTCACGCCTGATCCGGATGGTGGAGGGGCCCTCGCACGGAGGAGGTTTCGTGCGAGGGCCCCTTTTTGCGTGCGCCCGGGTGCGGTTCCCCCGGCGCCGGCGGGGCCTCAGCGCCCCGGCACCGCCGGCCCCTTCGCGCGCCCCCGCGCACACCCCCACTCTCTTGCTGCTAGCGTGCACTTGCAAGTACTTTGCAATAAGAGGTCGGAGGGGACCCCGCCATGCCCGTCTACACACTTCCTGAACTGCCGTACGACTACTCCGCGCTCGCGCCCGTGATCAGCCCCGAGATCATCGAGCTGCACCACGACAAGCACCACGCGGCCTATGTGAAGGGCGCCAACGACACGCTCGAGCAGCTCGCGGAGGCGCGCGACAAGGAGTCGTGGGGCTCGATCAACGGCCTGGAGAAGAACCTGGCCTTTCATCTCTCCGGCCACATCCTGCACTCGATCTACTGGCACAACATGACCGGCGAGGGCGGCGGCGAGCCGCTGGCCGCGGACGGCGTCGGCGGCCTCGCGGACGCGATCACGGAGTCCTTCGGCTCGTTCGGCGCCTTCAAGGCCCAGTTGACCAAGGCGTCCGCGACCACGCAGGGCTCCGGGTGGGGCGTCCTCGCGTACGAGCCGCTGAGCGGACGCCTCGTCGTCGAACAGATCTATGACCACCAGGGCAATGTGGGCCAGGGCTCGGTGCCGATCCTCGTCTTCGACGCCTGGGAGCACGCCTTCTACCTCCAGTACAAGAACCAGAAGGTCGACTTCATCGAGGCCATGTGGCAGGTCGTCAACTGGCAGGACGTGGCCCGGCGTTACGAGGCGGCCACGTCCCGAGCGGACGTGCTGCTGCTGACCCCCTGAGCCCTGCGGAAAGCGTCCTGCTCGTGATCGTCTTCTCACCCTTCACGTGGCAGGCGGATGGAAGGAGAGCCCCCGCGAGGACGTGACTCGCGGGGGCTCTCCCCCTTCCCGGGGTCCACCGATCGGTGAGGCCTCCTCACCCGCAGGGCACATTGAGCGACAGCAGGGCCGCCGCTCCCTCCGTCACGCGGATCTCGCTGACCGCCGCGTTGCCCAGCCGCGGGAAGACGCGGCGGTACTCGCTCAGCGGGATGGACAGGAGGGAGCAGAGGACCAGCCGGAGGAGGGTGTTGTGGGCGACGACCAGGACACGGTCGCCGGGGTGGGCCGCGGCGATGCGGCGCAGGGCGCCCGCGCCCCGGGCCGCGGCGGTGCGCGGGTCCTCCGCCTCCGGGAAGGGGTACGACACCGGGTCGGCCCGGAACGCCTTCGCGCGGGCCGGGTTCTCCGCCTCGAACTCGGCGAGCGTACGGCCCTCCACCACCCCGAAGTCGCATTCACGCAGGGCCGGTTCACGGTGCGGGGTGAGGCCGAGAGCGCGGCAGGCGGGGTCGGCCGTGGCGACGGCCCGGGAGAGGGTCGACGTCCAGATCGCGTCGACCGGGTGCGCGGCGGCCCAGCGGCCGAGGGCCTCCGCCTGGGCGCGTCCCTCGTCGGTGAGGGCGACGTCGCTCACACCGGCGTAGCGGTTCTCGGCATGCCAGACGGTCTGCCCGTGCCGGGCCAGCAGCAGGGTCGCACCGCGGGTGCTCGTGGTACTCATGACCCGGCAGTATCCAGGTTCAGGCGCGCTCGCGCGTGCGCCGCGACGGGAGCGGGCAGCCAGCCGCGCCGCTCCAGCTCAGCCACCCAGCGCGCGTACGGGTCCGCGAAGAGTGCCGTGCGGGCGGGGCGGGGTTCCAGGACCCCGCGGATGCGGACCATGCGGTCGGCGGCGTCGGCGAGGGTCGGGGCGGCGCCCGTGCCGTAGGCCGCCAGCGCGGCCATGCCCAGGGCGGGTTCGGTCTGTTCGGGGACGCGGGCGGGGCGGCCGAGGATGTCGGCGCGCAGCTGGTTCCAGTACGGGCTGCGGGCGGCGCCCCCCGTGAAGGTGAGCGGGCCGTCCAGCGGGGCGCCCAGGTGGTGCAGATAGTCCAGACAGAGCCGCTCGGTGAGGGCGACGCCCTGGAGGAGCGCGGCCCACAGGTCGGTGTCGGAACCGGGGGAGCCGAGGACGAAGGGGGTGGCGTCCGGGGCGAGGAAGGGGAAACGTTCGCCGGGTGAGGTGAGGGGATAGGCGAGGACGGACGCGGGCTCGTGGGCGGAGGCGGCCCTGTCCATGGCGGCGGGTGAGGCGTCCGGGAAGCGTGCCGTCAACGCGCCCGCACCGACGCTCGAGGCACCTCCCGGCCACCAGCTCCCGTCGGGGGCCCGGTGGTTGTAGACCACCCCGGTGCCGTCCCGCACCGGGACCGACGACACCCCCTTGAGCACGAGCGTCGTCCCGAGCACCGCGTTCCAGGAGCCCTCGCGCAGGGCACCCGAGGCGATCTGGGCCGCGCAGCCGTCGGTCATCCCGGCGATCACGGGGGTGCCGGCCGGAATGCCGGTGCGCTCGGCGGCGGCCGCGCACACCTCGCCGAGGCGGCTGCCGGGCCGTACGACCGGGGGCAACAGCTGCTCAGGCAGACCGAGTTCAGCGAAGACCACGTGCGGCCAGCTGTCGGCCTCCAGGTCATAGGCGGTCTTGAGGGCGTGGCTGGAGTCGCTGGGGGTCGGGTGGCCGGTGAGGCGTGCGGTGATGACATCGGCCTGGTGCGCCAGGCGAACATCCGCCCGCTGGGCCGGGGGAACGTCCGCCCGGTGGGCCGGGCCGGCGTCCGCCCGATGGGCCAGGGGAGCATCCGCCCGATGAGCCGGGGGAACATCCGCCCGCTGGGCCGGGGGAACGTCCGCCCTGTGGGCCGGGCCAATGTCCGCCCCGTGGGCCGGGGAAGCGTCCGCCCGGTGGGCCGGGGGAACGTCCGCCCTGTGGGCCGGGCCAATGTCCGCCCCGTGGGCCATGGAAGCATCCGCCCCGTGGGCCGGGCTGGCATCCGCCCGATGAGCCGGGCCGGCATCCGCCCCGTGGCCCGGGGAAGCATCCGCCCGATGAGCCGGCCCAACGTCCGCCCCGTGGCCCAGGGAAGCATCCGCCCGATGAGCCGGGCCAACGTCCACCCCCTGAGCCAGGGAAGCAACCGCCCCGTGGGTCGGCGGAGCGTCCGGGCGGGGGGTCGGGCGGGCGCTTTCGTGCTCCCGCAGCAGCCACAACGCCTTCGGCAGCCCCCATCCGTTCTGCACCAGGAGCCCCGCCTGCCGGGCCCGCGCCGCGTCCTCGGCCGCGCGGCCGTCGTCGTACATCAGCGCGGGTGTGAGCGCCCGCCCCTCGGCGTCGGTGAGGAGCACGGTGCCGGACGTGCCGCACACCGCGAGGCCGCCGATCCGCACGCCGGGCGGGCGGGAGGCGAGGGCGGCGCGGGACGCCGTACCCACCGCGTCCCACCACTCCCCCGGATCCTGCTCGTGCCGGAGGCCGTCGCGCCGCCCGGTGAGCGCTGCCGCACCGGCGCCGAGGACCCTGCCCTCGGCCGTGACGAGCAGGACGCGGACGCTCTGCGTGCCCAGGTCGACCCCCAGCCACGCGTCGCCCTCGTACGCGTCGTACGCCATCCGGACCTCCCACGTCGCGACCCAGAATGTGAAGTTCTCACTCTGCCCCGATATTTTCCGCTGCACGAGGGATTGACGGTCAACCCCTCCCGTTACACCCTCTGTTAACGAGTCGACTCGACGTGTTAACCGGACCGGACCGAACCGACGTGGAGGTCACGGATGGACATGCACGCGCACGACCGCCGGCGCTTCCTCGCGCTGACCGCCGCGGCCGCCTCGGCCCCGCTGCTGACCGCCTGCGGCGCCGGGTTCGGCGGGGACGACAAGAAGAACGACGGGTCGGCCGCCGCCGACGTCACCGGCTCCTTCGACTGGAAGCGGGAGAAGGGCAAGACCGTCAAGGCGCTGCTCAACAAGCACCCGTACACGGACGCGCTGATCGCCGACCTCAAGGCGTTCACGGCGAAGACCGGCATCAAGGTCGAGTACGACGTCTTCCCCGAGGACAACTACTTCGACAAGCTCACCGTGGACCTGTCCAGCGGGCGCGCGTCGTACGACGTCTTCATGCTCGGCGCCTACATGGTGTGGCAGTACGGGCCGCCGGGCTGGCTGGAGGACCTCGGCCCCTGGATGCACAACTCCTCGGCCACCGGCGACGAATGGGACCAGGCCGACTTCTTCCCGAACCTCCTGCAGGCCGACCAGTGGTCCCTGAAGGCGGGCGCGCCGCTCGGCCAGGGCGGGCAGTACGCGCTGCCGTGGGGCTGGGAGACGAACGTCGTCGCGTACAACACGGAGGTCTTCAAGAAGCTCGGCCTCCAACCGGCCGAGAGCTTCGACGAGTTACGGGAACTGGCCTCCGTCATCAAGAGGAAGGCGCCCGGCGCCGGATTCGACGGGATGTACGGGATCGCGGTGCGCGGCTCGCGGAGCTGGGCGACCATCCACCCCGGCTTCATGACGATGTACGCCCGCAACGGGCTCAAGGACTTCACGGTGACCGGCGGCAGGCTCAAGCCCGCCATGAACACCCCGGAGGCCATCGCCTTCACCCAGGACTGGGCGGGCATGGTCAAGCAGGGCGGCCCGCCGTCGTGGACGTCGTACACCTGGTACCAGTGCTCCAGCGACCTCGGCGCGAAGAAGGCCGGGATGCTCTTCGACGCGGACACGGCCGCCTACTTCCAGGCGGTGCGGGGGGCCAGTCCGGCGTCCGGGAAGATCGCCTTCCATCCGGGGCCGAAGGGGCCCGACGGGTCGCTCGCCACCAACATGTGGATCTGGTCGCTCGGCATGAACGCCAAGAGCAAGAAGAAGAGCGCCGCCTGGCTGTTCCTCCAGTGGGCGACCGGCAAGGAGCATCTGCGCAAGGGCGCGATCACCCACAACCACATCGACCCGGTCCGGAAGTCGATCAGCCAGGACGGCGCCTACAAGGACAAGATGCGGCACCTCGAAGGGTTCATCGACACCTTCGAGACGGTCGTCGACCAGACGAAGATCCAGTTCACTCCACAGGAGCAGTTCTTCGACGCGACGACGAGCTGGGCGGCCTCGCTCCAGGAGATCTACGGCGGAAAGAACGCCAAGTCGGTGCTCAACGGCCTCGCGAGCGACCTCGCCGCCAAGGTGGGTTGAGCCCCATGACCTCGTTGACGGAGACCGACCACGGGGCGGCCTCTCGCGAGGAGGGGGCACGGCAGGTACGGGCCGTTCCGCGCTGGCGGCGCGGACTGCGCCCGTACCTGCTGATCGTGCCCGCCCTGCTGCTCACCGGCGGAATCCTGTATCCCTTCGGGCTCGGTCTCTACTACACGCTGTTCGACTTCTCGGCGAGCAAGCCGCAGCCCGACATGATCGGCATCGACAACTACCGGGCCGTCTTCACCCAGCGCGCCTTCTGGGACTCCGCCTGGGTGACCGTGTTGTACGCGGTCGGCGCCGCCGCCGTCGAGACCGTGCTCGGGGTGGCGGTGGCCCTGCTGCTGCACCGGTCGTCGGCCGTCGGCCGGGTGCTGGAGAAGATCCTCATCCTGCCGCTGATGATCGCGCCGGTGATCGCCGCGATCATCTGGAAGCTGATGCTCCAGCCGTCCGTGGGCGTGATCAACCATCTGCTGAAACCCTTCGGTCTGGGCGGAGTCCAGTGGACGGACACCCCGACCGGTGCGCTGCTGTCCTCGATCGCGGTGGACGTGTGGGTGTACACGCCGTTCGTGGCGATCCTGGCCCTGGCCGGGCTGCGCTCGCTGCCCACCTCCCCGTTCGAGGCGGCGGCGGTGGACGGGGCCGGCTGGTGGTACACCTTCCGGCGGCTCACGCTGCCGATGCTGTGGCCGTACGTCCTGGTCGCGGTGATCTTCCGGTTCATGGACTCGCTGAAGGTGTTCGACATCATCTACGCCCTCACCGAGGGCGGGCCCGGTGACTCCACGGTGGTGCTCCAGATCCGCGCCTATCTGGAGGCGATCCGTTTCCAGCGCTACTCGTTCGGGATCAGCTACACGATCGTGCTCTGGGCCGTGGTCTATCTGGCCGCGATGGTGCTGGTGCGCTATCTGGGCAAGCTCCAGAACCGGGCCGCGGAGGTACCCAGGTGAACCCCCTGCGAGGTACCCGGGCGCGCCCCGGGCGAAGTGCCCGAGCCGGCCTGAAGAAACGCCTGCTGGGCTGGTCGGCCGATGCCGCTCTCATCCTCTACTTCGTCTTCGCGCTCTTCCCGATCGCCTGGATGGTGATCCTGTCCCTGAAACCCGCGAACCAGCTCTTCAGCACCTACTTCTCCTTCACGCCCACCCTCGGCGCGTACCGGACGGTCCTCGGCGACAGCGAGGGCATCCCCTTCGTGCGCTTCTTCGTCAACAGCCTGGTCGTGTCCGTGGGTGCGGTGGCGCTCTCGCTCGTGGTCGGCCTCCCGGCGGCGTACGCGTCCGCGCGCTGGCGTTTCAAGGGCTCCGAGAACCTGATGTTCACGCTGCTGTCGTTCCGCTTCGCGCCCGAACTCACCGTGATCATCCCGCTGTTCGTGCTCTACCAGAAGCTGGGCCTCTTCGACAGTTACGTCGGCATGGTGTGGGTGCTGCAACTCGTCACCCTGCCGCTGATCGTGTGGATCATGCGGTCGTACTTCGCCGATCTGACCCCGGAGCTGGAGCAGGCGGCGCTCCTCGACGGCTACACCCGTAAGCAGGCCTTCTTCAAGGTCGCGCTGCCGCTGGTCAGGCCCGGGATCGCGGCCGTGTCGCTGCTGGCCTTCATCTTCGCCTGGAACAACTTCGTCTTCCCCCTCATCCTCACCTCCTCGCAGGCCCAGACCGTGACCGTGGGCGCGCTGTCCTTCCTCGGCGGCGACCGGCCCAAGTACAACCTGACGGCCGCGGCGGCGCTGGTGTCCGTCGTACCGCCGCTGCTGCTCGCGCTGACGATCCAGCGGTATCTGGTGCGCGGGCTGTCGTTCGGGGCGGTGAAGTCATGAGCACCCCGGCGATCGCTCTGCGCGGGATCCACAAGGCGTACGGGAAGCGGCCGGCCCTCGACGGGCTCGAACTGGAGGTGGCGGAAGGGGAGTTCTTCTGTCTGCTCGGACCGTCCGGCGCGGGCAAGACGACGACCCTGAAGACGGTGGCGGGGCTCGAGGAACCCGACTCCGGCACGGTCGAGCTCGACGGCGCCGACATGACCGGCGTGGAGCCGTACGACCGGGGCGTGGCCATGTGCTTCGAGAGCTACGCCCTCTACCCGCACCGCTCCGCGTACGACAACCTCGCCTCCCCGCTGCGCTCGCCCCGGCACAAGGTGCCCGCCGCCGAGGCCCGCGAGCGCATCGGTGCGATCGCCGAACTCCTCGGCATCAGCGGGCTGTTGGACCGCCCGGTGGGCGCGCTGTCGAACGGGCAGCGGCAGCGGATCGCGCTCGGCCGGGTCCTCGTACGCCCGGCCCGCGCCTTCCTGCTCGACGAACCGCTGTCCCACCTCGACGCCAAACTCCGCCAGTCGATGCGCGCCGAACTCAAGGCGATCGGCGCCGTGCGGCACACCACCACGCTCTACGTCACCCATGACTCCGTCGAGGCACTCGCCCTCGGCGACCGGATCGGCGTGATCCGGGACGGCCGGATCGTGCAGACCGGGACGCGGGAGGAGATCTGGTACCGGCCCCACGACACGGAGGTGGCCCAGGCGTTCGGCCGGCCGCGGATCAATCTGCTGCCGGGGACGATCACCGAGGGGGGTGGCTTCCGGTCGGCGGACGGGGCCGTCGAGCTGCCGGTCGGCGCGCGGGCGTCCGCCGGCACCGAGGTGCTGGTCGGGGTCCGGCCCCGGGATCTCGCGCTTCATGGCGACGGCCACGAGCTCACCGGCACCGTCTACGTCACCGAGGTGCTCGGCCGGGCCGTCGAGGTCACCGTGCGGCTGGGCGGGCAGCATGTCTCGCTCGTCGCGGCGCGCGGCGACGCGACACACCTGCGTCCCGACGATCCGGTACGGCTGACCGTACGGCCTGAGAACCTGCTGCTGTTCGAGGCCGACCGGCCGGAGCGTCCGGGACGAAGGATCGAGACGAGCACGCGATGAGCAGCAGCGGTAACACCAGTGGGGCACAGCAAGGGCCCGCGGTCCGGCAGGCGGCCATGGCCGAGCAGGTGCTGGCGGACGGGTCGGCGACGGCGGCCGAGCTGGCCGAGCGCTTCGGGGTGAGCCTGATGACCATACACAGGGACCTCGACGAGCTCGAACGGCAGGGAATAGTACGGAAGTTCAGGGGTGGTGTGACCGCGCAGCCGTCCGGGGTCTTCGAGTCCAACGTGCAGTACCGGCTGAAGACGATGCGCCCGCAGAAGGCGGCCGTGGCCGAGCGCGCGCTGGAGATGATCGAGCCCGGCATGGCGGTGCTGCTCGACGACTCGACGTCCGCGCTGGAGATAGCGCGCAGGCTGGGCGAGATCACGCCGCTGACGGTCGTCACCAACTTCCTGGAGGCGATCAATCTGCTCTCGGCCCGGCGCGGCATCCATCTGATGGCGCTGGGCGGCGACTACGACCCGCTGCACTCCTCGTTCCTCGGGGTGTCCTGCGTGGAGGCGGTGCAGTCGCTGCGCGTCGATCTCTGTTTCGCGTCGACGTCGGCGGTCTTCGGCGGCTACGCCTACCACCAGGAGCAGCACATCGTCTCCGTGAAGCGGGCCATGCTCGACTCGGCCGCCCGCTCCGTCCTGCTGCTCGACCACACCAAGCTCGGCCGGGTCGCGCTGCACCGGGTCGTCCCGCTGTCCCGTTTCGACCTGGTCCTCGTGGACGACGGGGCGTCGGCGGAGGCGCTGCGCGATCTCGACGAGCACAAGGTCCCGTACGAAGTGTGCGCCACCGGAGCCGGTGGCTGACGTTCCATCAGAGAGGTTGGCGGATGGCCGCATTGGTGCTGCGCGGGCTGCGCAAGACATTCCGGTCCAGGGGCCGCCCGGCGGTGGACGCGGTGCGCGGCATCGACCTGGAGCTGCGCTCCGGCGAACTCCTCGGGCTGCTCGGCCCGTCGGGGTGCGGTAAGTCCACCACCCTGCGGATGATCGCGGGCCTGGAGACGGTGACGGGCGGCGACATCCTGGTGGGCGGGGCCTCGGTGGTGGGGCGGCCCGCGCAGGCGCGCAACATCGGGGTGGCCTTCGAGAACTACGCGCTGTATCCGCCGCTGAGCGTCGCCGAGAACCTGGCGTTCGGGCTCAGGGCCCGCGGGCGCGGAGCGCGCGGCTCACGTGCGGAGATCGCCCGCAAGGTCGCCGAGATCGCGGAACGGGTCGCGCTCACCGATCTGCTGGAGGCCCGGCCCGCCGGACTGTCCAGCGGCCAGAAGCAGCGCGTCGCCCTCGCCCGCGCGCTGATCCGCGAGCCCGACGTCCTGCTGCTCGACGAGCCGCTGTCCCACCTGGACGCGGCCCAACGCGACACGACCCGCCGTGAACTCAAGCGCATCCAGCGGGACTTGGGGCACACCACGATCCTGGTCACGCACGACCAGGAGGAGGCCCTCTCGCTCGCCGACCGGATCGCCGTGATGAAGGACGGCGTCATCCAGCAGCTCGGCACGCCCTACGAGATCTACGACAGCCCGGCCAATGTCTTCGTCGCCGACTTCGTCGGGGAGCCCGCGATCAATCTGCTGCCGGGGATCGCTACGGGGGACGGCCACGCACGGCTCTCGGAGACGGTGAGCTTCGCGCTTCCGGTCGAGGTGGCGGCGGGCCGCGAGGTGGTGATCGGCATCCGCCCGGAGGACCTGCGCCTGTCCGGTGGGAGCGGGGGGCCTGGCGAGGGCGGGGTACGGGCGCCCGGTGAGGGCGGGGTCCCGGGCAACGGAGTGCCGGGCGAGGGCCGGGTCCCGGGCAACCGGATGCCGGGCGAGGGCGGGGTTCCGGCCCGGGTGAGCGCCCATGAGCCGCTCCTGGAGTCGGGCATCGCCACCCTCTCGCTCGAAGGGGTCGTACGACCGCTGGTCGTCGTCACCGACCCCGAGGTGCGGCTCGCGCGGGACGAGCGGGTCCGGGTGGCCGCCGATCCCGCGCTCACCCATGTCTTCGACGCCGAGACGGGAGACTCCCTGCGATGACAGCGCCTGTATGTGTGGTGGCCGCCGGCGACCACTTCGTCCTGCCGTCGCTGATCACGGCGGCGGTCCGCGCCGAGCTCGGCGAACATCCTCTGTCCGTACGGGAACTGACACTCGGCTGGCCGCTCGAACCCTTCGGCGCCGTCGCCGAGGTCGAGGAGGCGAGTGACGCCGAGGACGAGCTGATCGAGGCGCTCGCCGACGCGGACGTCCTGGTCACCCAAATGGGACCGGTGACCGAACGGGTGCTGGCCGCCTCGCCCCGGCTGCGTCTCGTGGTCGTCTGCCGGGGCGGCCCGGTGAACGTGAACCGGGAGGCGGCCCGCGCCCACGGCGTACGGGTCTGCTTCGCGCCGGGCCGCAACGCCGCCGCCACCGCCGAGTTCACCGTCGGCCTGCTCCTCGCCGCGCTGCGCCGTATCCCGCAGGCGCACGATCTCCTGGCCCGGCAGGGCAGTTGGGGCGGCGGTGCGACCTACTACACGTATGAGCGGAGCGGTCTGGAACTGGAGGACCTTCCCGTCGGACTCGTCGGCTACGGGGCCGTCGGCAGCCGGGTCGCGCGGATACTCGGCGCGTTCGGGGCCCGGGTCATGGTGTACGACCCCTATGTACGCGGCGAGGTGCACGGCCTGCGGGTCGGCTCGCTGGACGAACTCCTCGGCCGTTCCCGGGTGATCAGCCTGCACGCCCGGCTCACCCCCGAGACGCGCGGGCTGATCGGCTTCCGCGAGCTGGCGCTGCTGCCGCCCGGCGCGGTCCTGGTGAACGTGGCGCGCGGTCCGCTGGTCGACGAGGGCGCGCTGTGCGACGCGTTGAAGAGCGGGCAGCTGTCGACGGCGGCCCTCGACACCTACGAGCGGGAACCGGTGCCGCCGGACTCCCCCCTCTTCGACCTCGCCGCGGCCGAACGGCTGCTGATGACACCGCATCTGGGCGGCGCCAGCCGCGCGGTGGCCGAGAAGGCCGCCCGGATCGCGGCGGCGGAGGTGGGCCGCTGGACCCGCGGGGAACCGCCCGCACACTGCCTCGACTGAGGCCCACCGGTGTGAGACGACCGATCCGAAGGAGGCCGAGGGGCATGTACGTCGGTATCGATGTGGGCACGTCCATGGTGAAGGCCGCCGCCTTCGACGACACGGGCCGCGAACTGGCCGTGCAGGCAAGGCCGGTGGACCTCACCCTGCGCGGCGGCTTCGTCGAGCAGGACATGGAGGAGGTGTACGGCGCGGTGGTCGCCGTACTCTCCGCGCTCACGGCCGCCGTGCCGGGCCCCGTGCAGCTGGCCGGGCTCACCGGGCAGGGCGACGGGGTGTGGCTCGTCGACGGCGAGGGCCGGCCGGTGCGGGCCGCCGCGTCCTGGATGGACGGCCGGGCACACGAACTGGTCGACCAGTGGCTGGCGGACGGCACCTTCGAGGCGGTGTTCCGACGTACCGGAAGCGCCATGTTCCCGGGCTGCCCGGGCCCGCTGCTGGCCTGGCTCGACCGCTACGAGCCCGCTGCGCTGGACTCGGCGACGACCGCCCTGTACTGCAAGGACATGGTCTTCCAGCGGCTGACAGGGGTGCGGGCGACGGATGTGTCGGACGCGTCGATGCCGTTCCTCGACCCGCGCACCCGCACCTATGACAACCGGGTCGTCGAGCTGCTCGGTCTGGCCCACCGGCGCGGGCTGCTGGCACCGGTGAGCGACCCGTCGGCGACGGGGCGGGCGCGCGGCGAAGGGCTGCCTGCCGGTACGCCGATCGCCAACGGCCCGTACGACCTCCCCTCCTGCGCGCTCGGCGCGGGCGTCACGGCCCCGGGGGACGGCCTGCTGATCGTCGGCACCTGCCTGGCCAGCCTGGTGGGGACGACGGACCTCGACCTGACCGGCGAACCGGCAGGTCTCCATATCTCGACCGACCGGGCCGGGTACTGGCTGCGCGCCATGCCCGCGATGGTCGGCACGGCGGCGCTCGACTGGGTCCTGTCGACGACCGGCGTCCACCACGACGAGGTGGACGCGCTGCTGGCCGCGACTCCGCCCGGCGCGAACGGTGTCCGCGTACTCCCCTACTTCGCCCCCTCCGGCGAGCGTGCCCCCTTCGTCGAGCCCCGCCTGCGCGCGGAACTCACCGGCGTCTGCCTGGAGTCGACCCGCGCCGACCTCGTCCGCGCCACCTGCGAGGGCATCGGCTACGCGGCCCGCCACTGTCTGGAGGCCGCGGGGCTGACGGGGTCGCTGGCCGTCTGCGGGGGCGGCACGCGCAGTCCCGCGTGGATGCGGCTGCTGGCGGATGTGCTGGGGCGGCCGTTGCGGGTGGTGGAGGGGGAGGTGGGGGCGCGGGGCGCCGTTCTCGCCGCCGCCGCGCGGCACGGGGTCGCGCTCGACACGGCCGCGTGGACGCAGCCGACGGCGATCGTGACCCCCGATCCGGCCCGGGCGGCCTACTACGCCAAGGCGTACGAGGACCACTTGGCCCACCTGGCGGAGGCCCGACGCCGAGCGCGCCACTGAGTTGTTCGCCCCCTCCGCCCCTACCCGTCCCGTGTCCGGGGGTTGCCGCCCCCTTCGCCCCTACCCGTCCCGTATCCGGGGGTTGCCGCCCCCAGCCCCCCGCTTCGGTCTGGACGGCCTCGTCCTCGAACGCCGGACGGGCCGACGAGCAGCACCTCCGCGAAGGAACCACGGCAACCACCCACCGCAGAAGGGAAGTTGCATGACCCCGTACCCCGGACGCCGCTCCGTTCTCCTCGCGGGCGCGGCCTGCGCCGCGGTCACCGTCACGCCCACCCCGGCGGCAGCCGAGCCACCCCGCCCCCAGGGAGGCGGCCCCCTGGTCGTCGGCCACCGCGGCGCCGCCGGCTGGAGGCCGGAGCACACCGCGGCGGCGTACACCTACGGCGTCCAGACCGGCGCCGACTGGATCGAGCCCGACCTGGTCCCGACCAAGGACCACGTCCTGGTCGTCCGGCACGAGAACGAGATCTCCCAGACGACGGACGTGGCCGCGCACCCGGAGTTCGCCGACCGCCGTACGACGAAGACGGTGGACGGCCGCAGCGTGACGGGCTGGTTCACGGAGGACTTCACGCTCGCCGAACTGAAGACGTTACGGGCGGTGGAGCGCCTCCCCCTGGTCCGCAACCGCAACACCGTCTTCGACGGCCGCCACGAGGTGCTCGCCTTCCAGGAGGTGGTGGACCTCGCCCGCCGCCTGTCCAGGGAGCACGGCCGGACGATCGCCGTCTTCCCGGAGACCAAGCACCCGACGTACTTCCGCTCGATCGGCCTGGAACTGGAGCCGAAGCTGGCCGCCGCCATCCGTCGCAACCACCTCGGCCCCCGCGAGTGCGTCGTCCAGTCCTTCGAGCCGACGAGCCTGCGGCGCGTCGCCTCGGAGGAACTCGGCGTCCCGCTGTGGCAGGCGCTGGGTACGACGGGCGGCCCGTACGACCTGGTCTCGGCCGGGGACCCGACGACGTACCAGGACATGATGACGCCGACGGGGCTGGCGAAGATCGCGGAGTACGCCGACTGGATCGGCCCCGACAAGACGTCGGTCGTGCCGGTCGGCACGGACGGCCGCCTGGGCACCCCGACCACGCTCGTGCGGGACGCCCACCGGGCCGGCCTGCGCATCGGCCCGTACACCTTCCGCGCGGAGAACCAGTTCCTGCCCGCGGACTTCCGGCGCGGTAGCGGAGCCAATGATTTCGGGGACGCGTTCGCGGAGTACGCGCTGTACTACAGGCTGGGGGTCGACGCGGTGGTGACCGACTTCCCGGACCTGGCGGCGCTCGCGAGGAGGTACTGATGAGGACGCGCACTCTGGACTGCCCGACCTGCGGCACCATGCAGGTCTTCCGGCTTCTCACCGACGAGGAGAAGGCGGCGATCCGTTCCGAGAAGGGGGACCGCCACCAGGTGGACAACCTCTGGCGCTGCACCGCCAAAGGCTGCCTCTCCTACTACCGCCACCTCAACAAGAGCGACAGCGACCGCCTCCCCGAGAAATTCCGCGATGAGGAGGCCGCCGAGAAGTGAGACCTACAGGTTGCTGAAGTCCGGCCCCGCCGTCCGCGACCGCTTGATCTCGTAGAAGCCCGGTACCGACGCGACGAGCAGCGTGCCGTCCCAGAGCCTGGCGGCCTCCTCGCCCTTGGGGGCCGGGGTGACGACCGGGCCGAAGAAGGCGATCTGCTCGCCGTCGGCGCCGGGGACGGCGATGACCGGGGTGCCGACGTCCTGGCCGACCTTCTCGATGCCCTCCTTGTGGGAGGCGCGCAGTTCGGCGTCGAACTCGAAGTCCTCCTGGTCGGCGTAGTCGATCAGGTCGGCGGGGAGGCCGACGTCGGCGAGCGCGCCGACGATCGCCTCGCGGGTCGGGCCCTCGCCCTGGTTGTGCACGCGGGTGCCGAGCGCGGTGTAGAGGGGGCCGAGGACGTCGTCGCCGTGCTTCTGCCAGGCGGCGGTGACCACGCGGACCGGGGCCCAGGCCTTGGTGGACAGCAGCTCCCGGTACTCCTCGGGCAGCTCGTCCAGCTTCGGCTCGTTCAGCACGGCGAGGCTCATGATGTGCCAGCGGACCTCGATGTCCCGGACCTTCTCCACCTCAAGGACCCAGCGCGAGGTCATCCAGGCCCAGGGGCACAGCGGGTCGAACCAGAAGTCGACGGGGGTCTTGGCGGAGGGGGTCGCGGTCTCGGACATGGCTCTCCTAGGAATACGGCCGTTTCCTCAGGCAACACCGACCGCCCCGCACCCCATTCCCGGGTGCCCGGTGTCAGGGGCACATGGCAGGATCGGCCCTGTCCGCATGCCGAACACCAGCAGAGGGAGTGCCGTCCGTGCCCGGTGAGAATCTGTCCCGCGACGAGGCCCGGGAGCGGGCCGCCCTGCTCTCCGTCGACAGCTACGAGGTCTCCCTCGACCTGCGCTCCGCCGTCGGGGACACGGAGCCCGAGGGGTCCGTCGACGCGCCGCGCACCTTCCGCTCGGTCACCACCCTCCGCTTCCGCTGCGCCGAGCCCGGCGCCACCAGCTTCGCCGACCTGATCGCGCCGAGCGTGACCGCCGTCTCGCTGAACGGAAAGGACCTCGACCCGGGCGAGGTGTTCGACGGATCCCGGATCCGCCTCGAGGACCTGGCCGCCGAGAACGAGCTCGTGGTCGACGCCCAGTGCGCCTACTCCCGTACCGGCGAGGGCATGCACCGCTTCGTCGACCCCGAGGACGGCGAGGTGTACCTGTACACGCAGTACGAGCCCGCGGACTCCCGGCGCGTCTTCGCCAACTTCGAGCAGCCGGATCTCAAGGCACCTTTCCGCTTCGAGGTGCGCGCGCCGGAGGGCTGGACCGTCTGGAGCAACGGCGCCGGTGAGCTCAGCGACGGGGTGTGGCGGTTCGCCGAGACGAAGCCGATCTCGACGTACATCACGGCGGTCGCGGCGGGCCCGTACCACTACGTGACCGACTCCTACTCCCGCACCTTCGACGACGGTACGACGCTGGAGATCCCCCTCGGCGCGATGTGCCGCAAGGGCCTGGCACCCCACTTCGACTCCGACGACGTGTTCCTGGTGACCAAGCAGGGGCTGGACTTCTTCCACGACCACTTCGACTACCCGTACCCGTTCGGCAAGTACGACCAGGCGTTCGTGCCCGAGTACAACCTCGGCGCGATGGAGAACCCGGGACTCGTCACCTTCCGCGAGGAGTTCATCTTCCGCGGCAAGGTGACCCAGGCGTCGTACGAGGGCCGGGCGAACGTCGTCCTGCACGAGATGGCGCACATGTGGTTCGGCGACCTGGTCACCATGGAGTGGTGGGACGACCTGTGGCTCAAGGAGTCGTTCGCCGACTTCATGGGCGCGTTCTCGCTGGTCGGCGCGACCCGCTTCGAGGACGGCTGGATCACCTTCGCCAACCGCCGCAAGGCGTGGGCGTACCGCGCGGACCAGCTGCCCTCCACCCATCCGGTCACGGCCGACATCCGTGACCTCCAGGACGCCAAGCTCAACTTCGACGGCATCACCTACGCCAAGGGCGCTTCCGTACTGAAGCAGCTGGTGGCGTACGTCGGGCAGGACGCGTTCCTGGAGGGCGCCCGCCGCTACTTCAAGCGGAACGCCTACGGGAACACGCGCCTCGGGGATCTCCTGTCGGTCCTCGAGGAGACCAGCGGGCGGGACATGGCCGCCTGGGCGCGGTCCTGGCTGCAGACCGCCGGGGTCAACTCCCTCACCCCGCAGGTGATTCTCAGCCCCGAGGGGCGCGTCACCGAGCTGGCGATCCTCCAGGATGCCCCGGAGTCGCACCCCGAACTGCGCCCGCACCGGGTGGCGGTGGGTCTGTACCGACGCTCGCCCGAAGGCACCGTGGAGCGGTACGCGCGCGCCGAGGTCGACGTCGACGGCCCCCGTACGATCGTCGCCGAGCTGGTCGGCGCGGACGCCCCCGAGCTCGTCCTCGTCAACGACGACGATCTGACGTACTGCAAGATCCGTTTCGACGAGGGCTCGCTGGCCACGCTGCGGGAGCGACTCGGCGAGATCACCGACCCGCTGGCGCGCGCCCTGTGCTGGTCCGCGCTGTGGAACCTCACGCGGGACGCGCTCATGCCGGCCCGTGACTTCATCGGCCTGGTGCTGCGTTTCGCCGGGCGCGAGTCCGACATCGGTGTGCTCCAGATGCTGCACGCCTGGGCCACCTCGGCGCTCACGCACTACGCGGCGCCCGACTGGCGCGCGGAGGGCGGCCGGCTGCTCGCCGAGGGCGCGCTGCGGGAGCTGCGGCTCGCCGAGCCGGGCAGCCAGCACCAGCTCACCTGGGCCCGCTTCCTCGCCGCCGTCGCGTCGAGCGAGGCCGATCTCCAGCTGTTGCAGGGCCTGTTGGAGGGTACGGCGAAGATCGACGGCCTGGAGGTCGACCAGGAACTGCGCTGGGCGTTCCTGGAGCCGCTCGCCGCGCACGGCGTCGCCGACGAGTCCACGCTCGCGGCCGAACTCGCCCGCGACGACACGGCGTCCGGCAAGCGCCACCAGGTCCGCTGCCTCGCCGCCCGCCCCTCGGCGGCGGTCAAGGCGCAGGCCTGGGCGTCCGTGGTCGAGTCCGACGCGCTGTCCAACGCGCTGGTCGAGGCGACGATCGCCGGGTTCACGCAGCCGTCCCAGCGCGAGCTGCTCACGCCGTACGCCGCGAAGTACTTCGCCGCGATCGAGCGGATCTGGGCGGAGCGGTCCATCCAGATCGGCATGGACGTGGTGAAGGGGCTGTTCCCGTCTCTCCAGGACTCGCAGGAGACCCTGGACGCGACGGACGAGTGGCTGACGGCGCACGAGGACGCGGCCCCGGCGCTGCGCCGCCTGGTGCTGGAGGCGCGCGACGACCTGGCCCGGGCGCTGCGGGGGCAGGCCTGCGACGTGGCGGCGGGCTGAGCGCACGGCCTGATCGTGACCACGTGACCACGTGACCAAGTGACCAAGTGACCAAGGGGGCGCCGGCCGGAAGCGGCGCCCCCTTCGCCGTGCCGAACCAGCGCCCTCTTCGGTGCGACGAACCGGCGCCCCCGTCGGTGCGACGAACCGGCGCCCTCTTCGGTGTGACGGGTAATCCGATGCACGGGGTGGTTACGAAATACAGGTATTCAGAGCCGTAACCCCTATTACTCCCCGTCCGGACCAGGGCCTTTCGGCAGTCGAACGCCCGTACTTTAGGACGGGCTTGTCCGGATTTGTCGACGGGCGTGTAACAGCGGTTAGAGGGCGGACCGGGCGCGGGAAACCCCGGTTCATGAACCACAACACCCCGCTCTCCCCCCGCCCCCTCCGCCACCTGTCCGACGTGCAGCGGCGCGTTCTGACCACCGCCCAGCTGCGCGCCCACGGCGTGACCGCCGCCGACACGAACGAGCAGTGCCGGCCGGGCGGCCCCTGGCAGCAGATCCTCCCGGGCGTCTTCCTGCTGCACCCCGGCCCGCCCACCTCCGAGGAACGCCTGCACGCGGTCCTGCTGTACGCCGCCCGCTCCCCCGTGGCCGGCCCGGCGACCGCCATCCCGACCCAGCCGGGCGCCGAGGAACCGCACGCTCCCCAGCCGTACGCGGACGCCCTGCTCACCGGCCTGGCGGCGCTGACCCTGCACGGCTTCTCCTCGGCGCCGCCCCTGCTCTCCCTGGACAAGATCGACGTCTTGGTACCGCGCCTGCGCCGCCTCCGCTCGACCGGCTGTGCCCGCATCGTCCGCACGTCGTCCCTGCCGGACCCCGCGTACGTCACCGGTGTCCCGGTCGCCCCCGTCCCCCGCGCCCTCGCCGACGCGGTCGCGGAGCTGGCCGACGCGGGCGCCGTACGCCGGCTGCTGACGGAGGCGGTACGGGGCGGCCACTGCGAACCGGCCGCGGTCGTCAGGGAGTTGACGCAGGCACGGCTGCTGAGCCGACCCCATGTGGTGGACGCGGTGGACTCGCTGCTCGCCGAGGGCCGGGCCATCGCCGAGGACCGCCTCTACCGGATGGTCCGCGAACACGGCCTGCCCGACCCGGTCTGGAACGTGGACCTGCGCCTGCCGGGCGGCCCCCACCTGGGCGGCCTGGACGCGTACTGGCCGGAGCAGGCAGTGGCGGTCGAGCTGGACACCCGGGCTCCCCGCCAGGACGAGGACGCCCTCTGGTCGGAGTACGCCCGCAAGCGCGAACACCTGGAACGCCTGGGCATCACCGTCGTCCACATCACCCCGAAGAAGCTCCGCGAGGCGATGGGGCAGCAGGCCACGGTGGTCCGCACCGCGCTGATGGCCTCGAACGACCGCGATCCGGCGGCGTATGTCGTGGTGCTGCCCCGGTAGTGACGGACCGGGTCGGTATCAGGAGGGGAGGGAAGGGGTCCGCGAGCACGCCGCGCGGGCCCCTTCCCATGCGCCGGGCCGCTTCGAAGGAGCGTTGTCAGTGCCCCGCTCTACTGTGGGCCCGAGACGGAATTCCCGGAGATCCTCGACGACAGGAGGGGCCCATGACGACCCTGCCCGACCGGCCGAACACCGCGCTGCTCGTCATCGACGTGCAGAACGGGGTGGTGGACGGCTCCCACAACCGCGACGGCGTGATCGCGAACATCAACACCCTCGCCGACAAGGCCCGCGCCGAAGACGTGCCCGTGATCTGGGTGCAGCACTCCGACGACGGCCTGAAGCGGGGCAGCCACAGCTGGCAGTACGTGCCGGAGCTGGTCCGCCGTGACACCGAGCCCCTCGTCCACAAGCTCTACGGCGACTCGTTCGAGGACACCGAGCTGGAGACGCTGCTCGCCGAGCGCGGCGTGGGCCGGCTCGTCGTCACCGGCGCCCAGACCGACGCGTGCATCCGCTCCACCCTCCACGGGGCCCTCACCCGGGGCTATGACGTGACCCTGGTCGGCGACGCCCACACCACGGAGGACCTCACCGCGTACGGCGCCCCGACTCCGGCCCAGGTGATCGCCCACACCAACCTCTACTGGAAGTGGCAGAGCGCCCCCGGGCGCCGCGGGGGCACCGTCGACACGGAGGACGTCACGTTCGCGACGGCCGACACGGACTGACCCGTCGGGGACTGACCCGTCGGGGGCTGGCCCGTCGGAGGCTGCCGCCTGGAGTCCGGGCCTACTTGCCGCAGAACTCCGCCTCGATCACCGCGTCGCCGGCCCCCGACCAGTCAGCGTTGAAGTTGAAGGCGAGGGAGTGGCGGCCGTCGGCCGTGGTGACGGCGGACGACGTGGAGCCGTGAATGCCGCCGTCGTGGCCCCAGACGTGGACCCCGCAGCTCAGCTTGCTGTCGATCAGGCCGAGGCCGTAGCCGATGTTCGGGGCGACGTCGACCTTGACGGTGGTCTTCATCTCCTTGAGCTGCTTGCGCGGGAGCAGCTCGCCGGTCAGCAGCGCCGTGTAGAAGCGGTTCAGGTCACGGGAGTCGGAGATCATCTCGCCCGCCGAGGACGCCAGGGACGGGTTGAGTTTCGTGACGTCGTACGACGGACCGGTCGCCGTCTCGGCCAGCTTCGAGTACGCGCGGCTGCTGGGCTGCGGGACGGTGACCTTCGTACCGGGGACCGACGTGCCGCGCAGGCCCAGGGGCTCGATGATGCGATCACGGATCTCCGCCGCGTACGAGTGGCCCGTGACCTTGGCGATCACCATGCCGGCGAGGACGTAGTTCGTGTTCGAGTAGTTCCACGAGGTGCCCGGGGCGAAGTCCGGTGTGTGGGACATGGCGATCTGGACCAGCTGCTCCGGGGTCTTCGTGTCGTAGCGGTGCTGGAGGAAGCCGTCCTTCAGGAAGTACGTACGGCCGAAGTCCTCGTCCGCCGTGTAGTTGTAGATACCGCTGGTGTGGTTGAGGAGTTGGCGGACGGTGATCCGGCGGCCGTCGTTGCCGTGGCCCCGGACCACGCCCGGGAGCCACTCGTCCACCGTGTCGTCCAGGGAGAGCCGTCCCTCCGCCTCCAGTTGGAGCAGCACCGTGGAGACGAAGGTCTTGGTGGTGCTGCCGACGCGGTAGCGGTCCGCCGTGGAGCGGGGCGCCTTCGTCCGCAGATCGCCCACTCCCGACGTGGCGGACCAGGTGCCGTGCCCGTCCTTCGCCGTGGCCGTCACGCCCGGCACGCCGTCCCGCACGGCGGCGTCCATCGCCGCCCGGGTCCCGCTGTGGTCGCCCCTGGCGGGCGCCGCCATCGCGGGACCCGCCAGAGCCGCGGTCACCGCCACCGCGGTCGCCGCCACCAGTCCCGTACGACCCACCCGTCCCGTACGCACTGACATGTCTTCCCCCTTCACCGAACCAACCTGGTCGGGTGGAGGGACTCGGCGGGCGCACGGGAAGGTTGCCTGCCCAGGTGCCGGTTGAGCGGGTTTCAGCCCTTCTTGAGGAGGAGCTCCGTGTTGCGGTCCCGGGTCGCGCCCGAGAGGTCCGTGCGGGCGCCGGGGGCGTTGAAGGAGAGTTCGCGGTAGAGGGCCGCGAGGCCGGTCTGGGTGAGGTCGGAGAAGTCCGTCGCGTGCGGGGCCGAGGACTCGATGAGGGTGGTGAAGAGGGAGAGCGTGCCGTCCTTGTTGTCCACCAGCTCGATCACGCGGGCCAGCTGGGGGAAGTCGACGTGCGAGGCGGTGCAGATCTCCCAGAAGGAGCGGTTGCCGGGGGCGGCGTGCGGGATGATCTCGTTCTTGTGGGTGTGGCCGTTCACCCAGGCCAGCACGTTGCTGAAGCTCGCGAGGAGGGCGACGACCTCGCCCCCGCCGTGCCGCTTCTCGGAGGGGTGGCCCGGGTCGGCGTGGGTGTTGCGCATCGTCTTGCTGGTGTGATGGCTGAAGACGACGATGTACGAGTCCTTGTTCTCGCGCACCGTCTTCTCCAGCCAGCGCAGCTGGGCCGTGCCGATGGAGCCCTCGTAGTGACCGCCGGGATCGGTGGTGTCGAGGCTGACACCGATGACGTCCTCGGCGATCCGGAACGTGTAGTACTGGGTGCCCGCGGCGAGGTTCGCGGAGGAGTAACCGTGGCCGATGGGACCCGGTCCCGTGTGCGCCGGGTCGAGATGCGCGCGGAGGTAGTCGGCGGGGGTGAAGGGGGCGCGGTTCTCGTCGGGCGTGACCGAGCGCATCTGGCGGGCGTGCGCCTTGAGCAGGTCGCGGAACTCCGTGCCCTTCGGGCTGCTGCCGTCCTTGATGCTCTTGGCCAGGGCGGTGCACTCCGCCGACGGCAGGGACATCAGCTTCTTGCCGCCGACCGCGAAGTCGGTGAGGTAGGAGTCGCCGCGCGAGCCGTAGCAGCCGAGCGGCAGCGCGTCGTGGTTGCCGACCGTGGAGTACCAGGGCAGGTTCAGGCCGGGGCTGCGCAGCTCGCGGATCGCCGCCGCGAGGAAGCCCTCGATCCGCGGGAAGCCAAGCTGTTTGTCGGCGTCGCGCAGGGCCGCGTCGGGCTGCCAGTACGCCTTGAGGCCGCTCGCCTGCACGCCCTCGTAGTGGCGCGGGTCCCCGCTGTTGGGGCTGATCCGGCCGCCGCTCATGACCTTCAGGAACCAGTCCAGCTCCGTCTTGGAGTTGTTGTCCGTGTTGTCCCCGGTGGTCATGACGAAGTGCAGCGGGGAGCCGGTGACGGGGGCTCCCCGCAGTGAGTTGACCCGCTCGACGAGCGAGACGGCGCCCGCGACGGTCAGGGTCTCCTGCGGACGCCAGGCGCTCTTGTTCTGGGCGCGCAGGAACTCCAGCCGCAGCGGGTGCTGGGCGTCGATCAGGTGCAGGTCGGTGAGCTGCACGAAGGCGGCGAGCGCGGTACGCCGCTCCGCCCGGCCGGACTTGGCCGAGGCCAGCTCGCTGCGGACGACCCGCTTCCAGCCGGGGCCGTCGCCGAGCCGCCGGTACCCGGTGGAGCCGGAGCGCGGGGTGGCGACGCCGCTCAGAGTGGTGCCACGGGTGTACGGAGCCGGCCTGGCGGGGGCCGGCGCGCCCGACTGGGCCTTGGCGTGCGCGAGGGAATCGGCGACCGGCGCCTGGCCGGCGTGACCGGCCGCGGCGTGTGCGGCCGTACCGGGCCGCAGGGCCAGACCGATCCCCGCGGAGAGGGACACCGCCCCGGTGGCGGCGAGCAGCGTACGGCGGTTCATGGCAGCGGCAGTGGCGACAGAGCGTATGCGCGACATGGCGCGGTCTCCCCGAGTGCGAACGCGTCGGCAGTGGTCACGGGGCGCTCGCGTCGCGAACTCCCCGCTCACACTGGATCGTTGGCACCGGGAATGACCTGCGCGTTAACTGAGCAGCAACGGGCAGCGCCGATCACCGTACGTCGATCTTGGACCACCCTGCGCGTCCCCGGCCCCTCCCCGAACGGCCGGGAGGCGGTCACTCCCTGTTCATTTTCCGGGGTAGTGAACCTGTTCCCCGGCGTCCGGTGACGGGTTGGCCGGCGAGTACTCGGGCGCCGACCAGCGCAGCGGACTGGCCGCGGGCGTCTCGATGACCTCCGTGAGGGCGAAGCGGACGGTCCGCTCCCCGTCCTCGGTGAACTCCGTGCGAGCCGTGCCCGTGAGCTGGAGCACCGCACCGGATTCCCAGTCCGGGAAGAGCAGCCCGGTCCGTGGGTCGGCCGCCAGGTTGCCGAGGGTCAGGAACATGGAGTTGCCCGGATAGTCCCGCCAGCTCAGCTCGCGCGGCGAATCGACGCGTACGAAGCCGGGGTTGCCGCCCCGATGACTCGCGTCGGCCCCGTGCGCGTGCACGGTGGCGAGGAAGAACGTGTCGGCCGACTCGATGAATTTCCCTTGCGCTCCGGAGAGTTCGACGCCGCGCCGCGCGGTGCCCGGCGTGCGCTCGGCCGTCTCGTACGACTCCCTCTTCTGCAGGTACTTCGGACAGTTGGAGAAGACCTGGTCGGCGTCGACCGCGAATCCGCGGGGTGTGGGGCGGGCCCGCCCGTTGAGGCGCATACGGCGGCGGGTGCGCGGGTCGAGCGCGAGGGTGCCGACGGGGGTACCGGCGGCGGCGAGCGCGGGCACGAGGGGGTCGCCGGGCGCGGCCCCGCCCGTGACCGAGATCTGGCGCGGCCCCGTGGCCCGTACGAAGCCGGGTTTCCCGGTGAGCAGCGAGGCCCAGACCGCGCCGCTGTCCGGGTCGGCGGCGCCGACGACCAGCATCGGCTGAAGTTCGAGGAAGGCGGCGGCCACCGGTCGGATGCCCTGTCCGATGGCCTGCCCCACGTGATCGGCGAGGTCGCGGACGCCGACCCGGTCCTGCACGGCGCGCGAACCCGAGTGATACGTCATGACCGCTCCCTAGAAGAAGCCGCAGGTCGGCGCCGAGGCGGACGGCACCGGCGCGTCCTCGGCGCCGCTCCGCGTGTAGATCTCCAGGCGCGTGCCGTCCGGGTCGTGGAAGAAGATGCCGCCGGACGCCGAGCCCTCGCGGTGGGCGACCACACCCTCGTACGCGAAGTCGACACCGTAGGCGCGCAGGGCCCTCTCGTACTCCCTGACCCGGTCGATCGAGTCCACTTCCAGGGCGAGGTGGTGCAGGCCGGCACGGCCGCTGTCGTACGCCCCCCGCGCCTGCTGCCAGAGCGTGAGCACCGGGGTGCCGCCCTCCCCCAGGAACGCGTACCGGCGCTCCTCCTCCTTGCCCTCGCCGATGACCCCGAAGCCGAGGGCGTCTCGATAGAAGGCGAGCGAGCGGTCGAGGTCCGTGACGTTCAGACCGATGTGGCCGGTACGCGGTGGCATGGCAGTCCCCTCTGTCGGTGGCGCCCCAGGAGGGCTAACCCTTGTAGCCGACATTAAAGGTTAGAGTGGACGAGTGCAACCGGTCACGTAATCTTGAGCGGTTAGTCGTGAAGGGAGCCCCACCATGCCCACCGCCCTCGACCCGCGTCCGCTCACCGGTGAGCCGGTCTCGCTCGACCTGCTCAACACCCGCTGGAACCGCGAGGGAGTGGTGCAGGACCTCCTCACGGACACCGAGGGGCTGGCGGTGTGGCTTGCCGCGAACGGACTCGGCCTTCCGGCCGACGACGCGACCCTGCGGCACGCGCTGCAGGCCCGTGACGCACTGCGCGCCGTCGTCGACGGGTCTCTGGAGGAGGGGGCGGGCCGCGTCGACGCCGTCCTCGCGCACGGGCGGGTCCGCATGACGCTCACCGCCCAAGGACCCGGTGAGAGCGTCGAGTTCGACGACCCGAGCTGGGGGCCGGCCTGGCTTGCCGCGCGCGACTTCCTGCAGCTGCTGGACACCGCTCCGGACCGCATCCGCCGCTGCGCCCACGGCTCCTGCATCCTGCACTTCTTCGACACCTCGCGGAACGGCACCCGCCGCTGGTGCTCGATGGCGGCATGCGGTAACCGGGCGAAGGCGTCCCGCCACTACGCGCGCACGAAAGAGAGTTAAGTCGACAAAAAGGGATACCCCTACCGTCTGACATCTCCCTCCATAGCGCGCTATCACCGGCGTGACGCATGGCGGAAGTACGCCATGACTCCATCCCGCCTCGGTCAACTCTCCCCAAACAACTGCCCCTTAGGTAAAGCTGAGCGGTCATCCGGGTTCACATACCGGACTGATGCGACCAGACCCCGTACGACCGTCGGGGCCCGGTCGCTCCGCGCTCGTTCCTTTACCTACAAGGGATGCAGATGACCTCCGACCCTCAGCGCGCCCCGATATCGGGCGCGAGACGCGTGGCCCGCATAGCCGTGGCCGCGGGCCTGGTGGCCGCGCTCTCCGCGGCCGGGCCGATACCCATGGCCTTCTCCGCGAACGCCGGCACGGACGCCCCGGCGGCCGACCCCGGCACCAAGTCCGCCGCCGCCAAGCTCGGCTCGTCCGACGCCGACCTTCTCGCCGAGGCCAAGGCCAACGGCGACAAGAACGTCACGATGATGATCGCCACCGCTCCGGGCCAGACCGAGCAGGTCGCCAAGGAGCTGGACGCGGTCAAGGGCGGCTCCGTGGGCCGCACCTACGACAAGCTCGGTTACGTCCGGGCCACCGTCCCCACCGGCCGGGCCGACTCGGCCATCGCCGCCGCCGCGAAGCTGTCCTCGGTGCACGGGATCGACCTGCGCCAGGAGATCGCGCTCGACGACCCGACGCCGAGCGCCGACACCGCCAAGGGCGCCAAGGAGCAGGCCACTTCGACGGCCACGTACTCCGCCCCGTCCAAGAGCACCCCCGCCGAGAACCCGTACAACCCGTCCTTCGAGACGGGCGCCGTCGACTTCGTGAAGGACCACCCGAAGGCGGACGGCCGGGGCGTCACCATCGGCATCCTCGACTCCGGTGTCGACCTGGGCCACCCCGCGCTGCAGAAGACCACCACCGGCGAGCGCAAGATCGTCGACTGGGTCACGTCCACCGACCCGATCGTGGACGGCGACGCCACCTGGCGCCCGATGATCACCCCGGTGTCCGGCCCCACCTTCACCTACAGCGGCAAGACGTGGACGGCGAAGGCGGGCTCTTACGAGATCAGCACCTTCCGGGAGTCCGCGACCACGGGCGGCGACGCCAAGGGCGACGCGAACCGGGACGGTGACACCACCGACGCGTGGGGCGTGCTCTACGACGCCGCGGCGGGCACGGTCACGGTCGACCTGAACAACAACAACGACTTCACCGACGACACGCCGATGAAGCCGTACAAGGACGGCTACCAGATCGGCTACTTCGGTACCGACAACCCCTCGACCGACGTCGTCGAGCGGCAGCCGTTCGTCGTGGAGATCCGCAAGGACGTCCCGATGGACCCCTACGGCGGGTCCTGGGTCGGCAAGAAGGCCGACTTCGTCAACATCGGCGTCATCGAGTCCGAGCACGGCACCCACGTCGCGGGCATCACCTCGGCGAACGGCCTGTTCGGCGGCAAGATGAACGGCGCGGCCCCCGGCGCGAAGATCGTCTCGTCCCGCGCCTGCACCTGGACCGGCGGCTGCACCAACGTCGCGCTCACCGAGGGCATGATCGACCTCGTCGCCAACCGTGGCGTCGACATCGTCAACATGTCCATCGGCGGTCTGCCCGCGCTCAACGACGGCAACAACGCGCGCTCCGAGCTCTACACGCGTCTCATCGACACCTACGGTGTCCAGTTGGTGATCTCCGCGGGCAACTCCGGTCCCGGCGCCAACACCATCGGCGACCCCGGTCTTGCCGACAAGGTCATCTCGGTCGGCGCGTCCATCTCCAAGGAGACCTGGGCCGCCAACTACGGCTCGCAGGTGGAGAAGAAGTACGCGCTGCTGCCCTTCTCCTCGCGCGGCCCGCGTGAGGACGGCGGCTTCACGCCGACGCTGACCGCGCCCGGCGCCTCCATCAACTCCACGCAGACCTGGCTGCCGGGCTCCCCGGTCGCCGAGGCGGGCTACTCGCTGCCCGCCGGTTACTCGATGCTCCAGGGCACGTCGATGGCGTCCCCGCAGGCCGCGGGCGCCTCCGCGCTGCTCCTGTCCGCCGCCAAGCAGAAGGGCATCGACCTCACCCCGGCGACCCTGCGCACGGCACTGACCTCGACCGCCGACCACATCAAGGGTGTGCAGGCGTACGAGGAGGGCGCGGGCCTCATCAACATCGTGGACGCCTGGGACTCCATCAAGGACGGCGCCACCGCCCACGACTACACCGTCAAGGCTCCGGTGGACACCGCGATCGACTACGCCCTGAAGACGCCGGGCTTCGGCACGGGCCTGTACGACCGCGAGGGCGGCCTCAAGGCCGGCGGCAAGAAGACGTACGACATCACGATCACGCGTACGTCCGGCGCCGACCGGGCGATCCGCCACGAGCTTTACTTCGAGAACAACGCGGCCGGCACCTTCGAGATCGTCGGCTCGGACGAGGTCAAGCTCCCGCTGAACCAGCCGGTGACCGTCAAGGTCCAGGCCGCCCCGAAGTCCGCCGGTCTCAAGAGCGCGATCCTCGAGGTCGACGACCCGAAGACCGAGGGCGTCGACAAGCAGATCCTGTCGACGGTGGTCGTCTCGGCCCCGGTCAAGTACACCTACTCCGCGTCGGGTTCGGTGCAGCGCAACAGCAGCACCTCGTACTTCGTCACGGTCCCCGAGGGCGCCAAGTCCCTGGAGGTCGCGATCGGCGGGCTGAAGGACAAGAGCCAGACCCGCTTCATCGCGATCCACCCGTACGGCGTTCCGGTCGACAACACCGGCACGCCGTACTGCTACCCGAACTACCTCGACGGCAACGGCTGCAAGCCCGACGTGCGCTCGTACGCGGACCCGCAGGCCGGCGTCTGGGAGATCGAGGTCGAGTCGCGCCGTACGTCTCCGCTGCTCGACAACCCGTACAAGCTGGACGTCTCCGTGCTCGGCGCGGCCTTCGACCCGGCCGTCGTGACCGTCCCCGAGGCCAAGGTCGGCACCCCGGCCACCGCCTCCTGGAAGGTCACGAACAACTACGCCGCGCTGGAGGGCACCCTGAAGGGCGGCCCGCTCGGCTCCTCGCTGAACGCGCGGCCGACCATCGCGGACGGCGCGACGCAGACGACCACGGTCGAGGTGCCCGCGGGCGCCACGGCCCTCAACGTCTCCATCGGCAACGTCTCCGACACGGCCGCCGACCTCGACCTGACGGTGAAGAACGCCGCCGGGACCGTCGTCGGGTCGTCCGCGGACGGCGACTCCGAGGAGGCCGTCTCCATCGCCTCGCCCGCCGCCGGGACGTACACCATCGAGGTCGCGGGCTACTCGGTCCCGTCGGGCTCGACCGCGTACGACTACCAGGACGTGTTCTTCTCGTCCGCGCTCGGCACGGTCGCGGTCGACGGGTCCACGCCGGTGAAGCTCGGCACGGGCGACTCGGCGACGGTGTCCGGCACGGTCACCGCCGCGGCCGCGGCGCCCGCGGGGCGCGAGTTCTTCGGTCAGGTCCAGCTGGTGAACGCGCGCGGCACGGTCGCGGGCCTCGGCAGCGTGAAGATCGAGAAGGTCACGCCGTAGCACTCGGCTGAGGTGGATCCGGGGCGGGCGTCCGTTGTCACGACGGGCGCCCGCCCCTTCTCATAGCTGCCGGCACCGGGTGGGGCTCACTGCTGCTCGCACCGCGTGATGCTCATTGCCGCTCGCACCGCGTGATGCTCACTGCTGCTCGCACTGGGTGGTGCGCGCCTGCGGCAGTGCCTTCGTGATCCACGCGCGGTTCGTGGCGACGAGGGGGTCGCCCACGGCCCACAGCGTCGGCCCGTCCGCGCCCCGCGGAATGCGGATCAGCACGTGGTCGCCCGGGTGCGGACTCGGTTCGGCCCCGCCGCTCAGCAGGAACGTGACCTGGGACGGGCCGTGGTCCGGGACGAAGTACCGCGTGACGGTCAGCACGACGGTGAACCGGGGCGCGGTCGCCTTGTCCACCCGCACCCGGGCGACCGTGCCCTCGACCACGAGGCGGGAGCAGGCCAACTCGCCCGCCGGGTCGGAGGGTGCGCCTCCCGCTCCGGTCGCGCTGTCGGCGGCACTCCCGCCGGAACTCTTGGACGCGCTGTCCGCCCCTCCCCCGTTGTGCGACACGAGCCAGCCCAGACCGACGACCGTGGAGAGGGCCGCGGTGGCCGCGAGGCCGCCCAGGGCGATCGCGAAGGGACGGCGCCTTCGCCGGGACGGTGGCCGCGGCGGCTTCGGCTCCAGCTTCGGCTTCGGCTCCAGCTGCGGCTCCAGCTGCGGCTTCGCCACCGCTGCGGGCTTCCTGCTCCCCTGGTGCTCGCTGCCGTCGTGACGCTCACTGTCCTGCTGACGCTCGCCGTCGTGCTGACGGTCCCTGGTGTCGTCACGGTCTCTGGCGTCCTGACGGTCCCTGGTGTCCTGACGGTCCGTGATGTCCTGACGGACCTCGCCGTCCGCGAGCGTGTTCCCGATGGCTGTCAGCTGCCGGCGCAGCAGCGCGACGTCCGCCATCGCCGACCGGTGCTCGGCCATGAACGCGGCGTCCTCGTGGGCCCCTTCGGGCAGCGGTTCGTCCGTGATCGCGGCCAGCAGCGCGTCGGCGGCTGCATTGCCTGCGTACTCGGCCACGTCACACCACCTCGTCCTCGTGCAGGCGGCCGCGCAGCGCGCGGACCGCCGTGTGCAGCCTGCTCTTGACCGTGCCCTCCGGGATACCGAGCTCCTCGGCGATCCCGCGCACGGAAAGATCGGCGTAGAAGCGCAGGACGAGGACCTGACGCTGGGCGTCGGGCAGCTCGTCCAGGCCCTGCGCCACGGCCAGCGAGAGCACGTTGGAGTCCTCGTCCGAGGGGTGCTCCAGCTGCCGCAGCGAGGCGAGGCGCTCCCCGAGCCGCTCCTGGCGGCGCTTGGCCCGGTGCCAGTCCATCGCCAGGTTCGAGGCGACGACCGCCGCCCACGCCGACACGTCACGCGGCGCCTCGTCCCCCTTCGCCGCGCGCTCCAGCAACCGCAGGCGGACCTGCTGCACCCCGTCCGGCAGGTCCGCCTGCGGCACGCCGCCGAGCGCGAGCACCGCCCGCACCCGGCGTTCCTGGGCCGCGTCGAGGGGGTCGTCCGCCCCCTGGACGCGGCGGGCCTTTCTGCGCAGCACAGCCACCCCTCCCCTCCCGCGTTTCCTCTACGACGCCGGTGCGCGCGAAAACGTTCGCCGCACGCCGGAGGAGTTTCCCGGACCTGCGGCCTCGCCGGGCACACCGTGATCCGTCCCACTGGGTGGGCTCGTCGGGGAAAGGATTGGACACGCGGGCCGGGGTGAGACGCATGATGGAAGCGCTGGACCACGTAAAACGCACGCAAAGGGAGTCGCCGTGAGGGTCGGAATCGTCGGAGCCACCGGTCAGGTCGGCACAGTCATGCGCAGGATCCTGGTCGAGCGGGACTTCCCGGTCACCGAGCTGCGCCTGTTCGCCTCGGCCCGTTCGGCCGGGACGGTGCTCGACGGCGTGACCGTGGAGGACGCCGCGACGGCCGACTACTCCGGCCTCGACATCGTCCTGTTCTCGGCGGGCGGCGCCACCTCGAAGGCGCTGGCCGAGAAGGTCGCCTCGCAGGGCGCGGTCGTGATCGACAACTCGTCGGCGTGGCGCAAGGACCCCGAGGTCCCCCTGGTGGTCTCCGAGGTGAACCCGCACGCGATCGCCGACCGGCCCAAGGGCATCATCGCCAACCCGAACTGCACGACGATGGCCGCGATGCCGGTCCTGAAGCCGCTGCACGAGGAGGCGGGCCTGGAGGCGCTGGTCGTCGCCACCTACCAGGCGGTCTCCGGCTCCGGTGTCGCCGGTGTGGCCGAGCTGCACGGGCAGGCGCTGAAGGTCGTCGCCGACGCCGACAAGCTCACCCACGACGGTGCGGCGGTCGACTTCCCCGAGCCGCAGGTCTACAAGCGGCCCATCGCCTTCAACGTGCTCCCGCTCGCCGGTTCCATCGTCGACGACGGCCTGCACGAGACGGACGAGGAGCAGAAGCTCCGCAACGAGTCCCGCAAGATCCTGGAGATCCCGGCGCTCAAGGTCTCCGGCACCTGTGTCCGCGTTCCCGTCTTCTCGGGTCACTCGCTCCAGGTGAACGCCCGTTTCGCGCGTCCGATCACGGTCGAGCGGGCCACGGAGCTGCTGGCCGGCGCCCCGGGCGTCGTCCTCTCCGACATCCCGACCCCGCTCCAGGCCGCCGGTCAGGACGCCTCGTTCGTCGGCCGCATCCGCGCCGACGAGACCGCCGAGCACGGGCTCGCCCTCTTCGTCTCCAACGACAACCTCCGCAAGGGCGCCGCGCTGAACGCGGTGCAGATCGCGGAGCTGGTGGCGGCCGAGCTCAGCGCCTGAACGGATACGTCGAGGGGGTGCCCACCGCGACCGGTGGGCACCCCCTCGTGCGTCACCTCGCCAGGCTGCCCACCTCGTCCGCCGCCACGACGGCCGCCGGACTCTGCCCGCGCACGCGGAGCGTGAGGCCCGGCAGCGCCACGAGGAAGGCGGCGCCGGCCATGGCGGCACAGCCGGTGAGGCCGAGGGCCGCGGCGGCGGCGTAGTCGCCCCGGGTGGCGGTCATCTCCTGGAAGAACAGGGAGGTGGCCAGGGTGACCCCGAGTGAGGTGCCGATCTTCATGCCGGTCTGGTAGACGCCGGCCGACGTGCTGCCCTCCCTGCGCGGTACGCGCTGCAGGGCGAGCGTCTGGTTGGCCGAGATGACACAGCCGGCGCCGCAGCCGGCCACCAGCAGCGGCAGGGCCAGCACCAGACCCATGTGCGCGGCGGACGAGAAGCGGATCACCAGGGCGGCGGAGGCCAGCCCGAGCGTGGTCACGGCGGTCCCGCCGATCACCAGCAGGCGGCCGAAGCGCTGCACCTGGCGGCCGGCGACGATCCCGCAGGCCACGGAACCGGCGGTGAAGGCCACCGTGGCCAGGGCCGACTGCAACGGCGTGTAGTGCAGCCCCCGCTGGAGGTACTGGGCGAGGACGAGGAAGATGCCCGTGAACCCGCCGTACAGGGCTGCCGCGACCAGGACACCGATCCAGTAGGCGCGGACCCGGAACAGGTTCAGGTCGACGAGCGGCTGCCGGCCGCGCCGTGCCAGACCACGCTCCCGCACCACGAAGACGACCAGCAGGACGGCCCCGGCCCCCATCAGCCACCAGTGGCGGTTCACGTTCTGTCCGGTCTGGAGCAGCGGCAGCATGACGGCCGAGACGGCGAGTCCGAGCGCCAGGGCGCCGATCAGGTCGAGGCTGTGCCTCACCCCGGTCCGCCGGTCCTGCGGCAACGCCCGCAGGGCGAGGGCGAAGGCGAGCGCGGCGAACGGGACGAACAGGTAGAAGGTGTAGCGCCAGCCGTCGGCCGTGCCGAAGATCTGGAGGATCACGCCGCCCAGGAGCGGGCCGATGGCCGTGGAGAGGGCGACCGTGGCGCCGTAGTAGCCGAAGACCCGGCCGCGTTCCCGGTTCGGATACATCTGCTGCATCAGTCCGACGACCTGGGGGGCGATCAGGCCGGCCGTGATCCCCCGGGCCAGCCGGGCGAAGTCCAGCCAGCCGGCGCTGGGGGCGGCTCCGCAGAGCACGCCGGTGACGGTGAACAGCAACAGTCCCAGGAGGAAGATCCGTCGGCGGCCGAACTCGTCCCCGAGGCGGCCGGCCGGGACGAGGGTCAGACCGAAGGTCAGGGTGTATCCGGCGATCGCCAGCGAGACGTCGGCGGGCGACATGCGCAGATGTTCCTCCATCGACGGCAGCGCGAAGGTGACGATGCTGACGTCGAGGAGGGTCAGGAACGCGGCGGCGATGCAGATGACCAGGGCTCGTCGGCGTTGGCGTTCGGAGAGGGAGGAGGGTTCCGAGAGGGAGGAGGGTTCGGAGGGGTCGGAGGCTGCGGGTGTGTCCGGGGTGTCAGGTGTGTCGGGGGTGTCAGGTGTTGCGAGGTCTTCAGGCGTCTTTGCCATGGTGATCCTCTGGTTCCCATCGGCTATCTGTACGGGGTGTTCGATGCCGTGGGGGCGGCGCGGGCGCGCCCCCGCTGGGGAATGCGGCTCGTTCGGGTTCGCCGGCTCGGGGGATTCGCCGGGCGCGGCAGGGCCGCCGGGCTCGGCAGGGCCGTCGGGCTCGGCAGAATCGCCGGACTCAGCAGGGCCGCCGGGCTCGGCGGAGTCGCCGGGCTCGGCAGGGCCGCCTGGCTCGGCGGGTTCACCGGGCTCGGCGGGGCCGAACGGTGGAGCTACATCCGTTTCCGGTGCCGGCCGGGACCGTCCCGTTGGTCCCGGCCGTCTGTCGGGGCCGCGGTCAGCCCGCGTCGGCGACGAGGCCGGCCTTCTCCACGCCGAAGACGGCGACGGCCTCGTCGTTCTCGGGGCGGTCTCCGCTGACGCCCACCGAGCCGAGCAGTTCTCCGCTCTCGTCCCGGATCAGCACGCCGCCCCGGGAGGAGGCGATGCGGCCCTCGGAGATGGCGGCGAGGGCGGCGAAGAACGCGGGGTCGCGGGTCGCGTGCCGGGCTCCGGCCGCGCCGCCCGCGCCGGTGCCCAGGCAGCCCCAGGCCTTGGCGTGGGCGATCTGCGGGCGCAGAATGCCCGCGCCGTCCTCCCGCTTGACGACCACCGGGTGGCCGCCCGGGTCGAGCACCGTGACGGTCAGGGGACGCAGCCCCCGTTCGCGCGCGTGGCTCAGCGCGGCGTCCACGATCTCCGACGCCTGGTCCAGGGTCAGTCCACTCATGGCTGTGGCTCCTCTTCTTTTTCTTTCTGGGGTTTCCCGGGTGCCTTCTCGGGTCGCCGGGGTGATTTCTCGGGTGTCCCGGGCACGGATCGCCCGGCGGGTTGGGGGATGGTGCTCGCCGCCTCGGTGTCGCTGACCCGGGTGGCCGCGTACAGGCCCAGCAGGTTGAGGGCGGCGACGGTCAGGAAGGCAGCCCGGTAACCGGAGATGCCGGGGGTACCGCCGGAGGCGGCCTGGCCGGACGGGCCGGCGGAGACGAGGACGCTGGTGGCCACCGCGACCCCGACGGCGCCGCCGAGCCTGCGGCCGACGTTGAACAGGGTCGAGGCCCGCCCGGAGGAGGACGCCGAGACGGTGGCGAACGAAGCGGACTGGGTGCCCACGAACACCTGGCCGACGCAGAGCCCCATGCAGAAGAGCAGCAGTACGACCACCCACAGGGCGGTGTCCTCGCGCAGCAGGCCCATCAGGGCGACGGTCACACTGGTCCCGCCCGCGCCGAGCATCAGATGCCGGCGGGGGCGAAGCCTTCGATAGAGCAGCCGGCTGGCGAGCTGCGAGCCGACGACCACGCCCAGCGCCTCGGGGAAGGTGCTCAGTCCCGCGGCCTGCGGGCTCATGCCCCGCTCGTCCTGGAAGTAGAGCGTGAGGGTGAACAGGGTGCCGAGGAAGGTCGCCGACTGCACGGTCATGACCGCGGAGCCGGAGGCGAACAGCCGGTCCGTCAGCAGCCGTACGTCGATCATCGGGGACCGCCCGCGCAGTTCGACCACGACCAGCGCGGCCACCAGCACGGCGCCGCAGGCCAGGCCCGCGGCCACGGAGGGCGTGGTCCAGCCCCGCTCAGGCCCCTCGGAGATGCCGTACATCACCAGGCCGAACCCGGACGCGGCGAGCGCGAAGCCGGCCAGGTCGAACCGTTCCGTGGGCCGCGCGGGGTCGTCGCGCAGGCACAGCAGCCCGAAGACGGTCGCGAAGACGCCGACCGGCACGTTCACATAGAAGATCGCCCGCCAGGAGACGTGGGTGACCAGCAGGCCGCCGAGGACGGGGCCGAGGGTGGGGGCGAGGCCGTTGGCGATGCTGAGGACGGCCGAGGCCCGCACCCGCTCCGAGGGGGCGAAGGCGCGCAGGAGCATCGCCATGCCGACCGAGGCCAGCATGCCGCCGCCCGCGCCTTGCAGCACCCGGAACGCGACCAGTTCGCCAAGGCTCGTCGCCGTCCCGCACAGTGCCGAGCCGATCGTGAAGACCGCGACGGCGGTGAGCAGGGTGCGCTTGCCGCCGAACCGGTCGCCGAGCCAGCCGGAGGCGGGCACGGAGACCGCCAGGCTCACCAGATAGAAGATCGAGACGGTGTCGACGGACGTGGGCGGCACGTCGAAGGCGTGGCCGATGGTCGGCAGGGCGACGTTGACGATGGTCATGTCCAGCGTGCTCAGGAACAGCCCGGACACATAGACGACGCAGACGGCCACCTGCTGGCTGATGACGATCCGTGGACCGCGCCGCCCGTCCGGCACGTCACCGGCGGACACCGCGACCGGGTCGCCGCTCACCCGACCCGGGCGCCCGGCCGGACCGTCGGGAGTCCGACGGCCAGCCGGTGCAGTCCGTCGATCACGCCGGTCGCGTTCTCGTCGAGGCCGGGGGCGGGTTCGAACCGTCCGTCGGAGGTGATCGACTGCCGGATGAAGGGGATGTGCACGGACCCGGCGAGCGGCACCATGCCGAGCGCGGTCACGACGGGCAGCAGCGCGTGGACGGCTCTGGCCCCGGCGGCGACCCCGCCGTACCCGACGAAGGCGACGGGCTTGCCGGCCCACTCCTTCGCGAGGAAGTCCAGGGCGTTCTTGGTGGCCGCGTTGTAGCTGTGGTTGTACTCGGGGACCACGAAGACATACGCGTCGGCGGTGCGCACGATCTCGCTCCACCGGCGGGTGTGCTCATGGTCGTACCGGCCGCGCTGCGGCGGGCGCGGTTCGTCCAGCAGTGGCAGGCCGACCTCGGCGAGGTCGACGAGGCCGGCGTCGAAGCCGGCGTGCTTGAGCGCCAGGCCGTGGAACCAGGCGGCGACGGCGGGGCCGCGCCGGCCGGGGCGGGTGCTGCCGACGATGATGTGCAGCTTGGGTGCGGATGCGGACATGGCTGACCTCCGGTCGCTCAGTCGTCGAGGACGACTTTGTTCTCGATGACCCCGAGCCCCTCGATCTCGCCGCGGACCACGTCGCCGGGCCGCACGACGCCGTGGCCGGGCGGGGTTCCGGTCGACAGCACGTCGCCGGGCGCCAGGGTGAGCGCCTCGGTGAGCCAGGCCAGCTGCTCGGGAACGGAGTGGAACATCTGGGCGGTGCTGCCGTCCTGGCGCAGCTCGCCGTTGACCCAGCCGCGGATGCGCAGCCGGTGCGGGTCGGGTATCTCGTCGGCCGTGACGAACCAGGGGCCGGTGATCCCGTAGGTGTCGAAGCCCTTGCCGCGGTCCATGCGGTTGTTGTCCCGCTCGGACACGTCCCGCGAGCCGACGTCGCAGAAGCCGACATAACCGGCGACCGCCCGCAGCGCGGTATCGGGGGTGAGGAAGCGGGAACGGTGGCCGATGACCACCGCCAGCTCCATCTCCGGATCCACCCGCTCGCTGATCACCGGGTGGCGGAGCGCGTCGTGCGGGCCGGCGAGCGAGCCGGGCGGCTTGAGGCAGCCCTGGAGTCCGCGTTGCGGCTGGGGCTGTTGCCGCTGGTCGGGGTCGGACGGCCGCCGGGGATAGTTCGCCAGCATGCACCAGATGGTCTGCGGGCGGCCGACCGGCGGGCCGAGCCGCTCCGGGTCGTCGGACCACAGGCAGTCCCGCAGGTCACCGGAGTCCGCCTGCTCGACGGCCCAGTCGAACACCCACCGTACGGCGGTGAGTTGCGGGTCGGCCTGGAGCAGCGCGGGCAGGTCCCCGGGGATGTCGAGCCGGGAGCGGGCGAGGGCGTCGTCCCGGTGGACGCCTTGGGTCTCCAGCCGTCGTACGAAGGCGGCCTGGATGTCGAGGAGATGGTGCGGAACGACTTCGGCGAAGCAGAGCCGGTCGCCGAAGGGGGTCCGCCGAGAGGCGATTTTCACGGGGTACTGAGCTTTCCGTGAGGGCGGATGAAGGGGCCGCGCTTGCGGGTGAGTTCGCGCCCGCAGGTGAGTGCGGGGAGGCCGCGCATGCGAGTGCGGCCGAGCTCTGCGCATGCGAGAGCGGGGAGCTGCGCATGCAAGTGCGGGAAGCCGCGTGCGGCTTGCGGGGGCCGCCGTGCAGCTATGGGGTGTTGTGCGGGCAGGTGACCGCCGCCTGGGCCGGTGAGCGCTGCCAGGGTCGGTGAGTGCTGCCAGGGTCGGTGAGTGCTGCCAGGGTCGGTGAGTGCTTCCGTGCGGGTGCGGGTGGTCAGGGGCCGGCGCCGGCCCGGGAAGGGCACGCCGGCCCGGGTCCGCGCCGGTCGGGGCGGGCGGGGCTCAGCCGTTGTCGGCTTCCTTGGGGTTCTCGAAGCGGATGCCGCCGTCGGTCGTGATGACGTCGAACTGGTCCGAGGGCACGGCGGGTTCCTGGATCGGGGGCAGCCCGACATTGAACAGCACCAGCTCGTCGGTGGCGACGTACCGTGCCTTCTCGCCGGGGTCGACCTCGACCGCGGCGAGCCTGCCGATCGCGGTGTCCTCGACCGTGCCGGCGCCCGACAGCACCACCGTCAGCCGGCGCGCGTCGTCACTGCCGGCGATCCACTCGGCGCCGGCCGCGATCCGGATGTACTCGATCCAGAACCGCCGCTCGGTGTAGGTGCCGATGTGCTTGCGCTCGACGCCGGGCCAGCCGGGCACGGGCAGGTAGTTGAAGTGCGTCGGGTTGCTGATGACGACGCCGTTGTAGCGCGGCCGGGGGAACTTGATCTCCCGGCGTGCGCGGCGCTCGGCCTGCGCCTCCTTGTTGTCCGGGCCGCGGCCGCGGCCGGCGCCCATGCCGAGCGCCGAGGCGCCGCCGAACTGCAGCACGAGCTGAAGCTGCTTCGGGTCGCCCAGGGGGTCGTCCTGCGGGCCGTAGGTCTGGCCCTCGGGGAAGTAGCCGACCTCGCCCTCATGCAGGATCCCCTGCTCGCCCAGGTTCATGTCGCCCACCAGCGGCAGACGGATCTGCTCGAAGGTGTGGGCGTGCCGGGGCATGAGGAAGTCGGCCTCCTGGCGACCCAGGATGTAGCGGTAGTTCTCCAGGGGCTTGCTCCGGTCGCCCATGAGCAGGTAGTTGAACGAGACCGTCCCCCTGGGGTGGTCCATCTTGAACGCGTTCTCGTCGAACGGTGCGATCTTCACCGCTGTCCTCCGGTGTCCGGGTGCTCGCCCGTGTGCGATCGGTGCGTCCCGCGGGGGCGTCGCACGAACGGGCCTGATGACTGAGGGCGATCGACCGGGTCCCGCGTCCCGGCGGCTCGCGCCGAGGCTCGCTCTGGATGACGTCCGGTCGTCGCTCCGTGCAACCACCAAACCTTCCTAGTAGGTTTATGTCAAGGTAGGTAGCGAGGTTCTCAGGAAACCCAATGCCCTCGGAGACCCGGAGCGCCCTCGAAGACCCGAAGACGACGCCCCCGAAGGAGACGGGCCACCGACCGAGGCGGCAAGAGGGTTGAATCAACCTACCAAGTAGGTTACGTTCCTAGACGATGGACCATCCAGGTCCCATGGGCCCGTGGCGGTCCAGGAACACCTTGGGAGTGACATGTCCGTGCCTCACACCCCCGCGAAGATCTACCGCGGCCGGGTGGCCGACCAGATCGTCGAGGACCTCCGCGCACAGATCCTCAGCGGCGAGCTGCCCGACGGTGCGCGCCTGCCGTCCGAACGGGAGCTGGCCGCCTCCTACGAGGTCAGCGCCCCCACCATCCGCGAGGCGATCCGTGTGCTGACCGCGATGGGCCTGGTCACCGCCCGCAACGGCAGCCGTACGACGGTCAACGCGCAGGCCGACACCCTGCTCGCCATGTCCATCGCGTCCGTCGTGCAGGTCGAGAAGGTCGGCGCCAAGGAGGTGTTCGGACTGCTCGGCGTCCTCAACGCCTACGCCGCCGAACTCGCCGCCGAGCACGCCTTGGACGAGGAGATCGCGGGGCTGCGCGGGGCGGCCGAGCGGATCCCCGAAGCCGAGGGCGTCGAGGCGTCCGCCACGGCGCTGCACCAGTTCTTCGTCACCCTCTCCGAGATCTCCCACAACCCGCTGCTCGCCGCGCTGTGCCGGTTCATCTCCGAGGTCCAGATCGGCCTCGCGGTCAAGCTGTCCGGCGGCGAGGACGGCGACTGGGGCCGGGTCGCCGACACCCTTCAGCCGGGGCGCATGCGGATCGTGGACGCGGTCGCCTCCCGCGACGCGGCGCACGCGGCCTCGGTGGTCCTCGCCTACCACCAGGAGGCCGTCAAGCGAGTCGTCTCCGTCCGCAAGGCCGGCGACGCCCCCGCCGCCTCCGACGCCGGGCTCACCGAGGCCCTCGGCGCCTGGCTGCGGGCGAACGTGGGCCTGGGCGGCCAGGTCCCGAACCGCTGGAGCACCCTGTCATGACGCGGCCCCCCACCGCCGACGGCAACGCCCCTCCCACCCCCAGGGCCGGTACTGCCGGTACCACCGGTACTGCCGGTACCACCGGTACTGCCGGTACTGCCGGTACTGCCGGTACTGCCGGTACTGCCACAGCAGGTACCGGCACCAGCGCCAGCGCTGACACCACCGACACCACCGACACCACCGACGTGCGTACCGCCACCACCCTCCGCACCCCCCGCGCTCCCCACCCGCCCCACGCTCCCCGAACCGTCCGCGACGCCGCCTTCGACGTGCTCCGGCTGCACGGTCTGACCACCCTCTTCGCCAACCCGGGCTCGACGGAGGTGTCCCTGCTGACCGATCTGCCCGAGGACCTGGAGTTCGTACTGGCCCTGCACGAGGGGTCCGTCGTGGGCGCGGCGACCGGCTGGGCGCTGGCCCGCGAGCAGCCCGCGCTGGTCCTGCTGCACACCACGGCCGGGCTCGGCAACGCCGTGGGCGCACTGGCCACCGCCCGCGTCAACCGGGCGCCACTCGTGGTCCTGGTGGGCCAGCAGGACCGCCGCCACCTCGCCCAGGAACCGTTCCTCGCCGGGCGGTTGGCGGGGCTGGCCGGGGACTACCCGGTCCGGGTGGAGACCCCGGCCCGCGCCCAGGACGTGCCCGGAGCGCTCGGACGGGCCGTGCACGCCGCCCGCGAGGGACGCGGTCCGGCCCTGGTCCTGGTCCCGATGAACGACTGGGCGGAGCCGGCCGAGGAGCTGCCCGTCCCCGCGCCCACGCTGCTGCGCCGGTCCGCCGCCGCCGACCCGGCAGCGGTCGCCGAGGTCGCGGACCTGCTGGCCGAGGCGACGGCGCCGGCCCTCGTGGTGGGCGCGGGCGCGGACAGCGCCGGCACCTGGAGCGCGCTCACCGCACTCGCCGAGCGGCTGAACTGCCCGGTGTGGCAGGAACCCTTCGGCGCGCGGGCCGGGTTCCCGCAGGACCACCGGCTGTTCGCCGGCCATCTGCCCGCCGACCGGCCCCGGCTGCGGACCACGCTCGCGCCGTACGACCTGGTGCTCTGCGTCGGCGCCCCCTTCCTGCGCCAATACCCTTACGCACCCGGCCGGTTGACGGACGCGCGGGTCGTCGTGGTCACCGACGACCCGGCCGAGGCCCAGCGCGCCCCGGCCGAACTGGCCGTCGTCACCGCGCTGCCCGACTTCTGCGACCGGCTCGCCCGCCGCACCCCGCCCCGGCCGGCCGCGGCCGAGCCGGTACGGCGCGTGGCGCACGCCGAACCCCCGGCTCCCGGAGAGCGGTTGAGCCCCGCGCACGTCCTCGCGGCCCTCGCGCGACGGCTCCCGGCGGACACCGTGGTCGTGGAGGAGACCCCGTCGTCCCGCCCCGACCTGCATGCCCTGCTGCCCGCCCGGGCACCGCTCGGCTTCCTCAGCGCCGCCATGGGCGGCCTCGGCTTCGCCCTGCCCGCCGCGATCGGGGTCCGCATGGGACAGCCGCGCCGCCCGGTGGTCGCCGTCGTCGGTGACGGCTCCTCCCTGTACCAGATCCAGTCCCTGTGGACCGCCGTCCACTACGGCGTCGGCGCCGTCTTCGTCGTCCTCGCCAACGGCCGCTACGCCGTCATGGACAAGCTCGCCGAGCAGCAGGGCGGCAAGCCGCCGTGGCCCGCCTTCGACGAGGTGAGCGTGGCCGGACTCGCGGAGTCCCTCGGCTGCCCCGTGCGCCGGATCACCGAGTACGGCGACCTGTGCGAGGCGCTCGACACGCTCGTCCCCGGTCTGCCCGACCGCACCGAACCCCTCGTCCTCGAGGTCTCCGTCGCCGTCGGCGACGACTTCCGCCCCTGACCTCCCCCCACCCGCCCCACCTCCCCTTCCCTTCTCCTCCCCGACCCGCACCTCAGGAGGCCGTGATGCCCCTGCTCGATCCCACCCTCTGGTCCGGCAAGGCCCACATCGGCGGCTGGACGGCCATGGCAGGCGGTACTGCCCCCGTGGTCGAACCCGCCACCGGTGAAGTCCTGGACGTCATAGGCGTCGCCACCGCGGAGGACGTCTCGGCCGCGGCCGAACGCGCCGCACGGGCCCAGACCGCCTGGGCGCGCACCCCGTACACCGAGCGCGCCGCCGTGCTGCGCCGGGCCGGCGACCTGTTCACCCGGCACGCCGAGGAGATCCAGCAGTGGCTGGTCCGGGAGGCCGGGAGCATCCCCGGCAAGGCGGCCTTCGAGACGGGGACCGCCGCCCAGGAGTGCTACGAGGCCGCCGCGCTCGTCTCACGCCCCCTCGGCGAGGTGCTGCCCTCCGCCGAGCCCCGGCTCAGCCTGGCCCGCCGGGTGCCCGCCGGGGTCGTCGGGGTCATCGCCCCGTTCAACGTGCCGCTCGTGCTGGCGATCCGCTCGGTGGCCCCGGCCCTCGCCCTCGGCAACGCGGTCCTGCTCAAGCCCGATCTGCGCACCGCCGTGTCCGGCGGCGTGGCGCTCATGCGGGTGTTCGAGGAGGCCGGGCTGCCCGCGGACGTGCTGCATCTGCTGCCGGGCGGCGCCGACACCGGGGCCGCGCTGGTGTCAGCCCCGCAAGTGCGGGTGATCTCCTTCACCGGGTCCACCGCGGCGGGCCGCAGGGTCGGCGCCACCGCGGCCGAGCACCTCAAGCGCGCCCATCTCGAACTGGGCGGCAACTCCGCGCTGATCGTGCTGCCCGACGCGGATCTGGACCGCGCGGTGTCCACCGCCGCCTGGGGCTCCTTCTTCCACCAGGGTCAGGTCTGCATGTCCACCGGACGTCACCTGGTCCACGCGTCGATCGCCGACGAGTACGTCGAACGGCTCGCGGAGAAGGCCGATCACCTGCCGGTCGGCAACCCGGCGAAGGAGGAGGTGGCGCTCGGCCCGATCATCGACGCGGGCCAGCGCGACAAGATCCATCAGCTGGTCCGCTCCAGCGTCGACGGCGGCGCCCGGGTGCTGGCCGGCGGCACCTACCAGGACCTCTTCTACCGGCCGACCGTTCTCACCGGCCTGACCGACGCCTCACCCGCGTACGCCGAGGAGGTCTTCGGCCCGGTCGCGCCGGTCCGGGCCTTCTCGGACCTGGACGAGGCGGTGGCCCTGGCCACGGCCACGCCGTACGGGCTGTCGCTCGGCATCCTCACCGGCGACGTGCTGCGCGGCCTCGACCTCGCCGAGCGCATCCCCACCGGCCTGGTCCACATCAACGACCAGACGGTCAACGACGAGGCCGTCGCCCCCTTCGGCGGTGTCGCCGCCTCCGGCACGGGAGCCCGCTTCGGCGGCGCCGCCAACATCGAGGCGTTCACGGAGACCCGCTGGATCACGGCCCGCTCGACCCAGGCCGCGTATCCCTTCTAGGACGCGGCCCTCCACCGCGGCCACTGCCGAGGCAGCTCTAGCGGGGCCTTCGCACCTCGTACAGAAAGCACCCGTACTCGACGGCCCGGACGTGCACCAGCGCCACGGCCGGGTCGTCGAAGGCCTCCTCGAAAGCCGCGTCGAATCCCTCGGGACCCGCGGGATCCTCCACCAGCCGCCCGCCGAGGATGTGCCCGTCGGCCGAGTACCGGCGCACCGTGCGACGCGCCCCCGCGAACGCGTACCCCTCCCCCTCGGGCCCCGGGCACTCCTCAGCGTGGATGAAGACGGGGCCCTGCTCGTCGTACGCGCCCGGCTCGGCGCCCGTTTCCGCCGCCCAGCGGCGCAGCGGGGCGTAGGAGACGAGGGCGATGCGCTCGCCGGGCTCGCTGCGGCGCAGGCAGCAGCGGAGCGGAGCGCCGCCCTCCTCGTCGGTCAGCGGAACGCGGGGGCGGCCCGCGTCGTCGGTGTCGCGGAGTTCCTTCAGGACGGCCGGTTCGATGGGGCGTGCGGTGTACGTCGTCATGGGTCCAGGCTCCCGCCCGCGCGGGCCGCTCACCGGCGGGAAACGGACATCGCATTCCCTGCGGCTCCCGTGGAAGGATGGCGCAACCCACCCATAACGAGGAGATGACCGCGTGCCTGGCACAAACCTGACCCGCGAAGAGGCGCAGCAGCGGGCGAAGCTGCTCACCGTTGACTCGTACGAGATCGATCTCGACCTCTCCGGCGCGCAGGAGGGCGGCACCTACCGGTCCGTGACCACGGTGCGCTTCGATGTCGACGAGAACGGCGCGGAGTCCTTCATCGACCTGGTCGCTCCGACCCTCCACGAGGTCACCCTGAACGGAGACGCGCTCGACCCCGCGGCCGTCTTCCAGGATTCACGCATCGCCCTCCCTGGGCTGCTGGCGGGCCGCAACGTGCTCCGCGTCGTCGCGGACTGCGCGTACACCAACACCGGCGAGGGTCTGCACCGGTTCGTCGACCCGGTCGACCAGCAGGCCTACCTGTACACCCAGTTCGAGGTCCCGGACGCCCGCCGCGTCTTCGCGTCCTTCGAGCAGCCCGACCTGAAGGCCACCTTCCAGTTCACCGTGAAGGCGCCCTCGGGCTGGACCGTCATCTCCAACTCGCCGACGCCGGAGCCCAAGGACGACGTCTGGGTCTTCGAGCCGACGCCGCGGATCTCGACGTACATCACCGCGCTGATCGTGGGCCCGTACCACTCCGTGCACAGTGTCTACGAGAAGGACGGACAGTCCGTCCCGCTCGGCATCTACTGTCGGCCCTCGCTCGCGGAGTTCCTCGACTCGGACGCGATCTTCGAGGTCACCCGGCAGGGCTTCGACTGGTTCCAGGAGAAGTTCGACTACGCGTACCCGTTCAAGAAGTACGACCAGCTGTTCGTACCGGAGTTCAACGCGGGCGCGATGGAGAACGCGGGGGCGGTGACGATCCGCGACCAGTACGTCTTCCGGTCCAAGGTGACGGACGCCGCGTACGAGGTGCGTGCCGAGACGATCCTGCACGAGCTCGCGCACATGTGGTTCGGCGACCTCGTGACCATGGAGTGGTGGAACGACCTCTGGCTGAACGAGTCGTTCGCCACGTACACGTCCATCGCCTGCCAGGCGTACGCGCCGGACAGCAGATGGCCGCACTCGTGGACCACGTTCGCCAACTCCATGAAGACGTGGGCCTACCGGCAGGACCAGCTGCCCTCCACCCACCCGATCATGGCCGAGATCCGCGACCTGGACGACGTCCTCGTCAACTTCGACGGCATCACGTACGCCAAGGGCGCCTCGGTCCTCAAGCAGCTCGTCGCGTACGTCGGCATGGACGAGTTCTTCCGGGGCGTGCAGGCGTACTTCAAGGCGCACGCGTACGGCAACACGCGGCTCAGCGATCTGCTGGGCGCCCTGGAGGAGACCTCCGGCCGGGACCTGAAGACCTGGTCGCAGAAGTGGCTGCAGACCGCCGGCATCAACATCCTGCGCCCGGAGGTCGAGACGGACGCGGACGGCGTCTTCACGTCCTTCGCCATCCGCCAGGAGGCCCCGGCGCTGCCCGCCGGCGCCAAGGGCGAGCCGACGCTGCGTCCGCACCGCATCGCCATCGGCCTGTACGAGCTGGACGACGCGAGCGGCAAGCTGGTGCGCGCCGAGCGCATCGAGCTGGACGTCGACGGCGAGCTGACCGCCGTACCGCAGCTGGTCGGCAAGCGCCGCCCGGCGGTCGTCCTGCTCAACGACGACGACCTGTCGTACGCGAAGGTCCGTCTGGACGAGGCCTCGCTGGCCTTCGTCACCGAGCACCTGGGCGACTTCGAGTCGTCCCTGCCGCGTGCGCTGTGCTGGGCCTCGGCCTGGGACATGACCCGCGACGCGGAGCTCGCGACCCGCGACTACCTGTCGCTCGTCCTGTCCGGCATCGGCAAGGAGTCCGACATCGGCGTGGTGCAGTCCCTGCACCGCCAGGTGAAGCTGGCGATCGAGCTGTACGCCGACCCGGCCACCCGCGAGGCCCTGCTGACCCGCTGGACGGAGGCGACCCTCGCCCACCTGCGCGCGGCCGCGCCCGGCAGCGACCACCAGCTGGCCTGGGCGCGCGCCTTCGCGGCGACCGCCCGTACGCCGGAGCAGCTGGACCTCCTGGAGGCGCTGCTCGAAGGCCGGGAGACCATCGAGGGCCTGGCCGTCGACACCGAGCTGCGCTGGGCGTTCGTGGAGCGGCTCGCGGCGGTCGGCCGCTTCGACGAGGCGGAGATCACCGCCGAGTACGAGCGCGACAAGACGGCGGCCGGCGAGCGGCACGCGGCCACCGCCCGGGCCGCCCGGCCCACCGAGGAGGCGAAGGCGGAGGCCTGGGCGTCGGTCGTCGAGTCCGACAAGCTGCCGAACGCCGTGCAGGAGGCGGTGATCGCGGGCTTCGTCCAGACCGACCAGCGCGAGCTGCTCGCCCCGTACGCGGACAGGTTCTTCGCCGTGGTCAAGGACGTCTGGCACGCCCGCTCGCACGAGATGGCCCAGCAGATCGCCGTCGGCCTCTACCCGTCCCTCCAGGTCTCCGAGGAGACCCTCGCCAAGACGGACACGTGGCTGGCCTCCGCCGAGCCCAACGCGGCCCTGCGGCGCCTGATCTCGGAGTCCCGCTCCGGGGTCGAGCGCGCGCTGAAGGCGCAGACGGCGGACGCGGCCGCATAGCGGTCCTGTCCACGTGACAGGGGGCGCCCGGCGATGTGCCGGGCGCCCCTTTCACATCAGGGGGCGCATCGCATCAGCGCGTGGGCGAGCGCGAGCATGGTGCGGGTCTGCAGGCGGGTCTGGGCGTCGACGGGCACCCAGCGGGCGTCGAAGGTGTGCGCCGTGTCGCGGGACCAGGCGCGGACGAGGCCGTCCAGTGCGGGGACTTCGTCCCCGAGGGCCTGGCGCATCATCGCCGCCGCGCGCAGCGGGATGCGGCGGGCGGCGATGCCGAGCGAGACCGCGTTGCCCACGGTGCCGGCGAGTTCGTCCGTGGTCCAGGTGTCCACGACCCCGGGGCCGATGTCCATCAGTTCCCGGGCCGCGGTGAAGTGGGCGAGCCGCTCCCGCTCCTTCGGTGGCCGGTGGCCCGACTCGCCGATGACCGACTCCAGTTCCTTGGAACGGCCGAGCAGGATCTCACTCGCCTTCGCGACTTCGCGCGGCGGGTCGGCCACGGGCCGTCCGTCGCCGACGCCCGCCACGCTCCAGAAGGGCGCCTCGATGACGGCCGACACGGTCCCGTGCCGCATCGCGTACAGCCAGGTCGCCTGCGAGGTGTAGCCCGACGGGTCGCGTTCCTCGGTCGGGCTTCCGTCCGGCAGGACGAGCACACCGGGGCTGTCCAGGAGCCATCCCATGCCGTCGAACGGCCGGTGCTCCAGGGGGATCCCGAGGCCGGCCACGATCTCGCGGTAGCCGGTCGCCGCGCCGGGCACGGTGCGGGTCAACTGCAGGAACGATCCGCCGACTTCGACGCCGTGCAGCGAGAAGTGGGCGACCGGGCGGAGTTCGTCGATGAGCCGCAGCAGGGCCCCGGACTCCGGCATCGGGGCGCGCGGGTCGCTCACGACGGGCGGGAATTCCGGCTGAGCCGCGAAGGCGGGGCGGTAGAAGTCGCGGTAGTACCGCTCGACGGTGGGGCCGTGGCGCCGCTCGCCGCCCGGCCACGGCTGCCCGCTCAGCCACCGTTGCCCGAGCGTCGCCCCGTCCGGGTCGAGGCAGAGCAGGAAGTGCCAGGTGCAGTCCAGGACGCCCGCGCCGAGGACGCGCGGATCGCGGGCGAACTCCTCGGCCAGCCGGAGCGAAGTGGCCCCGCCGATGGGCTCGTTGGCGTGCGCTCCGGCGACGGTGAGCAGATGCCGGGAGCCGTGTCCGGCCGACAGGAGCCAGAGCGGCCGGCCGGCACGCGAGGTCCCGATGTCGCGCAGCCGCAGGAGGCCGGGCCGCGCCGCCACCATCGCGCGAGCATGCCGCACCAGCTCGTCGAGGGTGGGATACAGGGTTCCCCGCATGCCGGCTTCCGGTCAGGTGCCGTTCGCGTTGCTGTCGCCGGTGGTCTCTTTCTTGTCCAGCGGGCGGATCACGATCTTGGTGGCCATGCCGACTCCCCTCTCTCGCGGATCTTCCGTATCTCGCGCTGGTCGAGCGTGGTCAGCCGCCGTTGCCGCCGCTGCTGTCGCCCGTGGTCTCCTTCTTGTCCAACGGGCGGATCACAATCTTGGTGGGCACGCCAACTCCTCACATATTTACGGATGTTGACCATTTCAGAGCGATCGTCGACCGCTCTTGTCAAGGCTCGACTCGTGGGACCAGAGTGTCAAGGCATGGTCCTGCAATAGGGAGGGGGTCCTGGTGGCGGTGACCGTCGAAGCGTTCAGCCGGCCCCGGATCAAGCCCGAGCACCGGGCGTACCGCACGGTCGACGGCAATGTCCGTATCGGCAGCGTCATCCACGGCATCGGCGCGGAGATCGCCGATCCGCAGGGCTGGGTGTGGACGCTGGTCGAGGCGATGGACGGGACTCGGGAGCCGTCCGCGGTGGTCGAGGAGGTGGTGCGGGCGCACCCGGACCTCCCCGGCGCGGACGCCCGCCAGGCGATGGCGGACCTGCTCGCCGCCGGGTTCGTGGACGACGCGGGGGCGCCCGTGCCGGTGCCCGAGCGGGAGCGGGTGCGCTACAGCCGCGGGGTGCCGCTGCTGCGCTGGATGGACCTCGGCCCCCGTAGCAGCCCGTGGGAGGCCCAGCTCCGGCTGCGCCGGGCCCGGGTCCTGCTGATCGGAGTCGGCGGCACGGGAGGCTTCGCCGCGCAGAGCCTGGTCGCCTCGGGCGTCGGGCACGTGCACTGTGTGGACCCGGACGTCGTGGAGCTGTCGAACCTCAACCGCCAGCCCCTGTACCGCGAGTCCGACCTCGGCCGCCCCAAGGTGGACGCGGCGGTGGCCACCCTGCGGGCCCTGAACTCGGACGTGACGGTCACCGGGGAGCGACGCGAGGTACGGGGGCCGGAGGACTTGGCGGAGCTGGTGGGCGGGGCGGCGGGGGCGACGGCCGTGGGGGCGGGCTTCGAGGGGGCGGCCGCCGAGGGGGTGGGGGCCGAGGGGACTGCCTCCGAGGGGGTGGCTTCGGAGGGGGCGGGGGCCGAAGGGGCGGGGGCCGAAGGGGCGGCGTCCAAGGGACCGGGGTCCAAGGGAGCAGCCCCCGAGGGGGCGTCGTCGCGTACGCCCGGCCACGATCGCCTCGCCCCCGGCCACGACCGCCTCACCCCCGCCTACGATCTGCTCGTCCTCGCCGCCGACCGGCCCGACGACATCCGCCGCTGGGCGAACCGGGTCTGCCTGGCCGCGGGCCTTCCGTGGGCCGACGCCGGCTACCGCGGGCCCCTGGTGACGGCGGGCGTGTACGTGCCCGGCCGGGGCGCCTGCTGGGAGTGCCTGCGGGCCGGCGAGGCCGCCCGCCGCGATCTGCGCCTAGGGCCCGGCCAGGACCCGGAGGTCGCCTCCCCGCGTATGCCGTGGAACCCTGCGACCTCCGTCACCGCCGGGCTCTCCGGTGGCCTGCTCGCCCACGCGGCCCTCGCCCTGCTGACCGGAGTCCCCGCGCTGGACCCGGGCTTCCGCTTCGGCATCAACCTGATGCTGCCCGGCGATCCGATCCTCCAGAGGACCCCGCGGCATCCGGACTGCCCGGCCTGCGGCGAACGGGCAGGCGGCGAAGGGGCAGGCGGCAAACGAGCGGGCGGCGAGCGGGCGAGCGGCAAACTAGCGGGCGGCGAACGGACGGGCGGCGAACGGGCGAGCCAGGTGCACCCGTGACCCGGGTACGCCTGCACGCCCTCGACTCCCGCCCCGACGGGGGCGAATGGATCGTCGGGCGGATGGCGACGGGCCGGTTCGTCGCGCTGCCCGAGGTCGGCAAGCAGGCGCTGGATCTGCTGGCGCAGGGGCTGAGCGCGGCCGAGGTCGAAGAACGGTTGCGGGAGGCGACCGGCGACGACATCGACGTACCGGATTTCGTGGAGGCCCTGGTAGGGCTCGGGTTCGTCGCGGAGGTGGACGGCCGGGAGGTTCCGGCACCCGCCCCGCCGAGGCCGACACTCGCCCGGATACGGCCCCGGCATGTGCGGTGGGTGCTCAGCCCCGCCGTCCCGTTCCTCATCGGCCTGCTGATCGCGGTGGCCCTGCTCACCCGCCCACCCGTACCGCTCAGTTACCACACCCTCCTCTGGAGCCCGCACGGCAGCGCGGTGATCGCGCTCGGCGCGGGAGTGGGCTGGACGCTGCTGCTGCTCCACGAGTGCGCGCATCTGCTGGCCGCCCGCGCCACCGGCGTCCCCGGCCGGATGCGCCTGGGCACACGACTCCAGTTTCTGGTCATGCAGACGGACATCAGCGGCATCGAACTCGCCCCGCGCCGCCACCGCCTGACCGCCTACCTCGCCGGTATCGCGACCAACCTGACGGTCGCGTCCGTGGCCGCCCTGAGCGCGGGCGCCACGCACGGCACGCCCCGGCGGATCCTCGCCGCCGTCGCCCTCCTCGCTCTCCTCCCTCTCCCCTTCCAGCTCATGGTCTTCATGCGCACGGACCTGTACTTCGTGCTCCAGGACGTGACGCGCTGCCGCGACTTGTACGGGGACGGGGTGGCGTACGCGAAGTACGCGGTCCGGCGTCTCCCGGGCCGACACCGCGCCCGGGCCGTGGACCCGAGCCGCGAACTCCCCGCCCATGAGCGGCGCGCCGTGCGGGCGTACAGCGTGGTGCTCGTCGTGGGCACCACGCTGTGTCTCGCGTTCCTCGCCACCGTCACGCTGCCCGCGGACGTCACGCTCTTCGCCCGCGCGGTGACGCGGCTGGGCCCCGGCCACTCGGCGGCACAGCGCCTCGACTCCGCTGCCGTCGTCGTCGCGCTGGGCGGCATCCACCTGCTCTGGGCCCGCACCTGGTGGCGCAACCGACGCGCGCGCAAGGTCAGTGAGGTCAGCCGGGGAACATCCCGCCGGTGACGTGTGACGTGTGACGTCGACGAACGCGCCCGCGATATCGCCGGTGTTCTGTCAGCCCGTCCGGCGTTTCGCGGGCATGGCCGTTCAGGGCGGAGTGCGGGTCCGCGGACATGCCCGTGCAGGGCGGAGTGCGGGTCCGCGGACATGCCCCTTCAGGGCGGAGTGCGGGTCCGCGGACATGGCCGTTCAGGCCGAGGCGGGGTCTGGGGCGGCAGCCTCCAGGGACGATGGGAGCCGTGCCCGAGCGGCGCCGAGAGTTTGGGCGAGGTCAGGGGCGGAGGAGGCGAGAACCGCTACCGCCCCAGCCCTTCGGCCACCTTCCGCAGCGCCCCCAGCACAAACCCCACCGCGGCCCCCTCCTCGGCCCCTCTCCGCACCGCGGCCACGACATGCCGATGCGGACGCTCTCCCGCTAGCTCCCGCATCACCACCCCTTCCCCCGTCACACTCACCTCCCGCCGCACCGCGGCCATGCGCGGCACCAGCGCCACCCCCATCCCCGCCTCCACCATGGCCAGAATCGCGGTCCACCCGGCAGCCGAGTGCCCCTGGTGCGGACTGAACCCGGCCGCCTCGCACGCCCCGCGCGTGATGTCCGACCAGGGCCCGCTCCCCCCGAAGATCCACGACTCGGCGGCGAAGTCGGCGAGCCGTACGACCGGCGCGTCGGCGAGCGCGTGACCGCGAGGGAGCGCGAGGTCGAGCGGATCGGCGAGCAGCGGCACCCGGGTGAAGCGGGGATCGGCGGCGGACGGCGCCTGCGCGGCCAGCGACAGCGCGAGGTCCACCACTCCGGCGCCGAGCAACTCGTACGCCTCCGCCGCCTCGGCCTCCCGCACCTGTACGGAGATGCCGGGCCGCGTCGCCCGCAGCGCCCGCACGGCGGGTACGACGAGGGCGGGCACGGCGGTGGAGAAGGCCCCGACCCGCACCTCACCCACCTCCCCGTGCGCGTACGCGGCCAACTCGGCGTCGGCCCTTTCCAGTTGCTCGAAGACGGCCTCGGCGTGCCGCAGCACGAGCTCCGCCGCGTCGGTGAGCCGCACCCGCCGCCCCTGCGCCTCCAGCAGGGTCACCCCGAGCTGCTTCGCGAGATTGGTCAGCTGCTGCGACACGGCCGAGGGGGTCATCAGCAGCGCCTGGGCGGTCGCGGTGACGGTCCCGCGCTCGCGCAACGTCCGCAGAATCTCCAGCTTCCGGATGTCCCACTTGTCGTACTCAGCCATGGCGGCAACCTATCCCGCCGGTCGCGGCACTGATCCAGCACCAGATCCAGCACCAGATCCAGCACCAGATCCAGCTCCGGCACCAACGGTCCGAGCCGCACGAACGTTGGCGACGGCGCGGCGAGGGCGCGACGACGGCTCAGCGGCGGGTCAGCGACGGCTCAGCGGCGGCTCAGCGGCCCTTGGCTGCCGCGCCGAGGACGACTCCGCCCAGGATCAGGGCCATGCACAGGAGTTGGGTCCACGTCGTCCGCTCGCCCAGGAGCGCGTAGGACAGGGCGGCCACACAGACCGGCTGGAGGTAGTAGACGGTTCCGGCGCGGGCCGCTCCGATGAGGGAGATGGCCTTGTTCCAGGCGAAGAAGGCGACCGCGGAGGAGGCGGTCCCGACGTAGAGGAGCGGGCCGACGGTCGCGGTGGTGGGGGTGAAGGGCCCCTCGGCCATCACACTCAGGGCGAACGCCGGAAGCAGCATCGCCGTACCGAGGGCGAAGGTGGTGAACAGGAAGGTGCGGCCGGTGAGTTCGGCGGGCCGTCTGCGCAGGAGCGCGCTGTACGACGCGAAACAGGTCGCCGCCGCGATCATCCAGAGGTCGCCCGCGGTGAAGTCCGTCGACGCCAGTGAGCCCTTGCCCACCAGGAGCACCACGCCGGCGCAGGCGATCAGCATCCCGGTGACCCGGCGCGCCCCGAGGCGTACCCCACCGAGCCGCTCGTAGACCGCCATCAGGACCGGCGACGCGGCCATGATCATGCCCATGTTGCCCGCGGAGGTGGAGACGCCCGCCTGGTTGACCAGCGTGTTGTAGACGGTGACGCCGAGGAGGGCGGCGAGGAGGACGTGGCCCAGGTGACGGCGTACCAGCGCCCGCTGCCGCCATGCCTCGCGCGCCGCGAACGGGGCGACCGCCAGGAGCGCGACGACCCAACGCCAGAAGGCCTGTTGGACGGGCGGCACGCTGTCGTGCAGGGCGCGCGCGGCGACGAAGCTGCCGGACCAGACGACCGTGGCGACGGCGGCGAGGGCGAGGCCAAGACCGGTGGCCCCGCTGAGACGCGTGGTCCCCCTCCTCGTCCGGGACCTCGCCCTCGTACTCGTACTCGCCCTCGTACTCGCCCTCGCCGCCGCGCTGGTTGCGCCGTGCGGAGGTGTCGTCCGGTCCAGGACTGCCACGGATATCCCTTGCCTCTCGGTGGTCGGGGGAGCTTTCCGACTACCGTCGCAAGACAGGAACTGTCACGTCTATCGAATCTTTTCGAGCATTCCTTTCAGTTGAACTGAAAGATCCGGCGGAGGGTGCGGCGCCCTTGGTCGTACGCGACTTCAGCTGACCGAAGACCGTCGCCCCGAACGCCAGCGTCATGCCCGCCAGTTGCACCGGGGTGAGCGCCTGCCCCAGGGCCGCCCATCCGATGACGGCGGCGGTCAGCGGCGAGAGCGGGCCGAGGAAGGTGACCTGCGTGGCGGTCAGACGGCCGATACCGCGGAACCAGAGCCAGTACGCGACCGCCGTGTTCGCCAGTGCCAGGTACAGGTAACCGCCCACCGCGCGTGCGTCCAGCGCGGGCGGCGCCCCCTCGACGAGCAGGGCGACCGGCGCGATCAGCAGCCCGCCGGCCGTCAGCTGCCAGGCGGTGAGCGCCAGTGGGCCGACTCCGTCCGGGCGCCCCCACCGCTTGGTGAGCACGGTCCCGGTGGACATCGACGCGGTCGACGCGAGCGCCGCGAGAACACCCACGAGGTCGAGGGCGCCCGCCGCCTTCAGGACGACGAGGCTGACACCGAGGGCCGCCGCGACGCCGGTGAGGAGCGTACGGAGTGTCGGCCGGTCGCCGAGCAGCAGCACCGACAGGCCCGCGACGAACAGCGGTCCGATCGAGCCGACGACCGCCGCCATCCCGCCCGGCAGCCGGTACGCGGAGAGGAACAGCAGCGGGAAGAAGGCTCCGATGTTCAGCGCGCCCAGCACCAACGCCTTCCCCCACCAGACGCCACGCGGCAGCACCCGGGCCAGCGCGAGCAGCAGTAAGCCCGCAGGCAGGGCACGCGTCATGGCGGTGAACAGGGGGCGGTCGGCCGGCAGGAACTCGGTGGTGACGGCGTAGGTGCTACCCCAGGAGATGGGGGCGAGCGCGGTGAGGGCTATGAGGGCGGGGCGGTTGGCGGCCATGGGGCACCCGTTTCCGGAGCAGGTCCGTGGAAGGAGGTCGGGGAAAGGCAGATCAGCGAAACAGGTCGGCGAAAGGCGGGTCGACGAGAGGTAGGTCGACGAGAGGTAGGTCGACGAGAGGTAGGTCGACGAAAGCGGTCGGCGAAAGGTAGGTAGGTCAGCAGGAAGTAGCTTAGTCCTAAGATACTTTTCGTCAAGCAGCTTTTCACTGATCCACTTTCTTGCGGGCAACCGACCTTCGGCGGATACTCGGCCCCATGAGCACCCCCAAGGACCCGGTCGACGCGATCATCGAGCAGTGGGCGGGCGTCCGGCCGGACCTCGACACGGCCGCGATGGAGGTCTTCGGGCGGATCTTCCGGCTCTCGCGCGCGATGGGCGACCGGATGGAGAAGGCGTACGCGCGCTACGGCATCGCGCGCGGGGAGTTCGACGTGCTGGCGACGCTGCGCCGCTCGGACGCCCCGTACACCCTCTCGCCCCGGCAGCTCTCGGCCACGCTCATGCTCACCACCGGCGGGATGACCGGACGCCTGGACAAGCTGGAGCGCGCCGGACTGCTGCGCCGCTCCCCCGATCCGCACGACCGGCGCGGGCTCCAGGTCACGCTGACGGACGAGGGACTGCGGCTGATCGACGAGGCCGTCGGGGCTGGGCTCGCCGTCCAGACGGAGGCCCTCTCAGTCCTCGACGACAATCGGGCCGGTCAACTCGCCGAACTGCTCCGTCAGTTGCTGGCGGGCACCACCGCCTAGGCCGCCCTGACCCGCGGCGCCCAGGTGCGCGGCGAGCGCCGCCTCCACCGCCGCCGGGTCCGGGGACTCAGCTGCCCAGGCCACGTATCCGTCGGGCCGTACGAGCACGGTCGTACGCCGGTCACTCGACCACCTCTCCACGGCGAGGCGGTCCGCGCGGGCCCCGGCCTCGACGGGTCGCGGGGTGACCAGGACGAACCTGCCGCCGCGCAGAGCCTCGTAGAGGCGTCCGCTCTTCAGGGCGACGTCCGGGGCGCGCGTGCCGACCAGCGGGTGGGCGCCGCGCGGCGCCGCGTACGCGTACCCGATGCCCGTGATCCGGCCGACTGCCTTGCGGCGGGCGGGGCCGACGTGGTCGAGGAACGCGGCGAGTCCGGCACGCAGGGCCAGCGTCCAGGGGCGCTTGGCCATCGCGAGCCGCACGATGCCGCCGCTGCTGCGCAGCACGGACTTGCCGACGGGGTGCCGCTCGGCCTGGTAGGTGTCCAACAGGGCGGTGTCCGCATGCCCGTCGAGGACGGCCGCCAGCTTCCAGCTGAGGTTCGCCGCGTCCTGGAGGCCGGTGTTCATGCCCTGGCCGCCGGCCGGTGTGTGCACGTGCGCGGCGTCCCCCGCGAGGAAGACGCGGCCCACGCGGTAGGCGGGCGCCTGGCGCTCGTCACTGTGGAAGCGGGACATCCAACGGGCGTCGCGCATGCCGTAGTCGCGGCCGAGGGCGAGCCGGGCGATCTCCTTGACCTCGTCGAGTCCGAGCGGCTCGTCGTCGCGGACGTCACGGCCGCGGTGCCAGCCGATCACCCGGTAGTAGCCGTCGCCGAAGGGTGCGAGGAAGGCGAAGGCGTCGCCGACGGCGTTGGCGCTCAGCACCGACTCCGGCTCCTCGTCGAGCAGGACGTCCGCGAGGACGACGGAGCGGATGACCGACCTGCCCGGGAACGGCAGCCCGATCGCCTCCCGCACCACACTGCGCATCCCGTCCGCCCCGACGACGTACGCGGCCGTCAGCCGCCCCGACTCCCCGTCCGGACCCCGGACTTCGAGCGTCACGCCGTCCGCGTCCTGGCTGAGCCCGGTCACCTCGGTCTCGTACGCGAACCGCACCCCGGCCTCCTCCGCCCGCCGCAGCAGCGCCTTCTCCACCTCGTACTGCGGGATCACGAGGACGTGGTTGAAGCGGGAGGGAAGCGTGTCGAGCGCGAGGCTGAGGCCGCCGAAGAGACGCAGGCGGTCGAGGGCTTGCCCCTTGGCCTCCACTTCGTCGGCGAGGCCGCGGGCGTCGAGCTGCTCCAGCGTGCGGGCGTGCAGGACGAAGGCGCGGGAGAGGTTGCTGATCTTGTGCGGGCGCTTCTCGACGAGGGTGACCGGGATACCGGCGGTGGCGAGGTCGCCGGCCAGCAGCAGCCCGGTGGGACCGGAGCCTACGACGATGACGTCGTGGGAGGTGGGGGTGGGGGTGGGGGTTGTCGTGCTGGTGCGCTCGTTCCGCATGTTGCCGTTCATGGCGGCCTCCTGATGCCAACGCTCGCGGGTCAACGCTTGTTGGTCAACGCTTGTTGGTCAACGCCTGCTTGCCAACGTTCGTTTGCCAACGCTTGTTTGCCAACATAGGTGGGCAGCACTGGACTGTCAACACATGTTGGCCTACGGTTGTTGGCATGTCAGTCAAGGAACAGCTCGCGTCCCTGTCCGCGGCGGCCTCGGCGGACGCGTCCACAGCGGCCTCGGCGGACGCTCCCGCGCCCCGCCGCTCCGACGCCACCCGCACCGCGATCCTCACCGCCGCGCGCGAGCGCTTCGCGGCCGACGGCTACGAGCGGGCCACCATCCGCGCCATCGCCAAGGACGCGCGGATCGATCCGTCGATGGTGATGCGTTACTACGGCTCGAAGGAGGGGCTGTTCGCCGCCGTGCTCAACGTCGATCTGCGGCTACCCGATCCGTCGGGCCTCGACCCGAACGACGTGGGCCGCACCCTGGTGAGCCACTTCCTCCATCTGTGGGAGGAGAACGAGGTGCTCACCGCGATACTCCGGGTCGGCGTCACCAATGAAGCGGGCGCCGAGCGGATGCAGCGCATTTTCAAGGATCAGCTCGCCCCGGTCGCCCAGCGGGCCTGCCCCGATCCCGAGCAGGCCCCGGCACGGGCCGCCCTCTGCGCCTCGCAGCTGCTCGGGTTCGCGCTCGCCCGTTACATCCTGCGGTTCGAGCCGGCCGTCGCGCTGCACCGCGAGGAGATCGTGGCCTGGCTGGGCCCCACGGTGCAGCGGTACCTGACCGCACCCCATCCGTAGGCGGCACCACTTCCCTAGACGGCACGACGTCCCTGGGCGGCACCGCTTCCCTGGACGGCACGGCGCCCCTGGAGAGCCCGGGCACCCGCTACCGCGCGCCGAAAACGCGTCGAGGGAGTCCGCGCACCCGACGGTGCGACCCGACGATGCGTGGACTCCCTCGACGGAAAGAGCCGGTGAGAGCTGCTGTGAGCCGGTGGGAACCGGCAGGGGTTCAGCTCTGCTTCTGCTGCTTGTGGGACTTGTCCAGGGCCATCACGAGGCCGGCGATGACCAGGAACAGCACGATGGGCGCCACGACGTAGAGACCCAGCGTGTCGATCACGCTCAGGCCCTTGCCAGGGTCGTCACCGTCGTCGGGGTTCACAGCGAGCGCGGGGGACGACATGAGCAGCATCATCAGCGTCGTACCGGCGGCCAGGGCGCCGGCGCGCAGGGCGTTCTTCTTGTCCACCATGCAAACGTAGCGAACACCTGAATGAGCCGCGCGTCCGGGGTGCCGTAAGGAGCCCGGTACGGATCCCTCACCGCTCCGCGTGACCACCTGCGCGCCCCCTGCCGTCCACACGCCCCGCACCGGCCCCCGGCCCCACCCGCACCACGTCCATCAGCGCGTGCAGCCGTGGCGAGGCGGCCAGGTCCTCCAGTGTCACCGGGCGGCCCTCGGCGTCGGCGATGGGCAGGCGCCAGTTGGGGTACTGGTCCCAGGTGCCGGGCAGGTTCTGCGGGCGGCGGTCGCCGACCGCATCCGGGAGCCAGACGCCGACCAGGCGGGCCGGGGTGCGCAACAGGAACCGGTGCACCGCCTGGATCTCGGCCTTCTCCGAGACCGCTCCGCCCGCACCGCTCGCGCCGCGCAGCAGCCCCAGCCGGGTGAGCAGCGTCAGCCACTCCCCGATGTCCGCGGCGGCCGCGGCCCGCTCCGCCGCCAGGGAACCGGTCAACAGGCCGAGCCGTTCGCGGAGTTCGACGTGGTCGCCGGTGAGCCGGGACGCGGTGGGCGGCAGGTCGTGGGTGGTGGCGGTGGCCAGACAGTCGGCGCGCCAGCGCTCGGGGGGCAGGGGCAGCCCGTCGCCGTCCCAGTCCCGCTCGAACCACAGCACCGAGGTGCCGAGCACCCCGCGCCCCTGGAGGGTCTCGCGCACGCCCGGCTCGACGGTGCCGAGGTCCTCGCCGATGACCAGCGCCCCGGCGCGCGACGCCTCGAGGACCAGGACCGCGAGCATCGCCTCGGCGTCGTAACGGACGTACGTGCCTTCCGTGGGCGGCCGGCCCTGCGGGATCCACCAGAGCCGGAACAGGCCCATGACGTGGTCGATGCGCAGGGCGCCGGCGTGCCGGAAGAGGGCGCGCAGGAGACGGCGGTACGGGGCGTAGCCCGACGCGGCGAGCCGGTCAGGTCGCCAAGGGGGCAGGCCCCAGTCCTGGCCGCGCGCGTTGAAGGCGTCCGGGGGTGCGCCGACGGACATGCCGGCCGCGAAGTACTCCTGCTGGGCCCAGGCGTCGGCGCCGTCCGGATGCACCCCGACGGCGAGGTCGTGCACCAGTCCGACCGCCATCCCCGCATCGCGCGCGGACCGCTGGGCGGTGGCGAGTTGGGCGTCGGTGAGCCAGGCGAGGCGGGTGTGGAAGTCGACCCGGTCCATCAACTCGGCGCGGGCGCGGGCAGTTTCGGAGGAACGGGGGTCGCGCAGGCCGACGGGCCAGCGCCGCCAGTCCGAGCCGTGCACCTCGGCGAGCGCGCACCAGGTGGCGTGGTCCTCCAGCGCCTCGCCCTCCTCGGCGAGGAAGTCGGCGTACGCGGCCCGCCTGCCGGGGCCGAGCGGCACCGCGCGGACGAGTTCTAGCGCCTCGCGCTTGAGCTCCCACACGGCGTCGCGGTCGATCAAGGCGCCCTTGTGCAGCACGGATGCGCGCAGCCGTTCGGCACGCTCCAGCAGCGTACGGACGCGGCCGCGGTCACGGTCGTCGACGTATGCGAACTCGGGGACGTCCTCGACACGCAGATGCACCGGGTCGGGGAAGCGGCGGGAGGAGGGCCGGTACGGGGAGGGGTCGGTGGGGTCGCCGGGTACGGCCGCGTGCAACGGGTTGACCTGCACGAATCCGGCGCCGAGCGCCCGGCCCGCCCAAGCGGTCAGCTCGGCCAGATCACCCAGGTCGCCCATGCCCCAGGAACGGTGGGACAGCAGCGAGTACAGCTGGACGAGGAGGCCGTACGCGCGTCCGGGCGGCGTGGGCAGCCGGGCGGGCGCGACGACGACGTGCGCCTCGGCGGTGCGGCCGTCGGGCGCGGTGGCGTGCAACGCGTGGACGCCGGGCGGGAGTTGTTCGGCCGAGGCGCGGGTCTCGCCCTGTTCGGTCGCGATACGCAGCCGGGTGCCGTTCGGCAGGCCGGCCAGCGCGGCGGGGGCGCGATCGCCCCAGCACACCACCGTCGGCGGCAGCAGCCTCTCCCGCGTCTCGGCCTCCCGTGCCGCGAGGGCGGCGCTCACGGCGCCGGGGGTGCTCGCGTCGACGCCGAGTGCCGCCAGGGCCGCGACGAGCGCGGTGTCCGAGGCCGCGACCGTACGGTCCGGGTTGGGGCTGTAGGAGGTGGCGACGCCGTGAGCCTCGGCGAGCCGGCACAGGGGCGTCGGCTGCGAGGACGTCGCCTGGGTGGCCTGCGAGGACGCCGCTCGGATGGCCTCCGAGGACGCCGCTTGGGTGGCCTCCGAGGACGTCGCTCGGGTGGCCTGCGTGGCCGTCGCCTGCGCGGGCTCCGCGGGCGGAGGCGCCGCGGGCAACGATGTCTCAGGCGAAGATGCCGCGGGCGAAGACGCCGCCGGCAGCGGGGTCGCGTCAGGGGGCGTCGCGTCCGGGGGGTCGGCGGGCCGAGGAGGTGCCATCTAGACCCCCGATGCGGCGCCGGTGGAGGTGGGCTCGCTGGTCAGGTGCGCGGCGTCGGCCAGCGGCGGCTCGCTGGTGAGCGGTTCGGCGTCGGGCAGCGGGGGCTCGCTGGTCAGCGGCACCTCCGCGCAGGCGCCTTCCGCGCCGAGCAGGCACAGATGGGCGCGCTCGAACAGAAGGGCGCCTTCGGGCTGGACGGACGACTCCGCCTCGCGTTTGGAGAGGGCCGAGAGGAGCAGGTGTGCCGATGCGGCCACGGGGGCCTCCTTGTCGTGTACGTCGAGTACGGCGACCCAGGGGTACCTGGTCGGCACCTGGTCCACCTGGGTTACAGCAGCCCTACCCAGCGGGCGCGACGGCAGACGTTCCCGGACGAACAACGTGCTCCTGGTCACAGTAGGTGGTCACTTTACGTGCCTCCGCGGCAACTCCAGGTTGGGGCAATCCAGGCACTTCGGCCACTCTCGTTGACACCCTCACCGCGCGGATGGTGGGCTCGACGCCTCCCCGACACGGCCGTCGGGGACTCGGGCGAAGAGGAGGGGGACCGTGCGGCTCCGGCGTGGAAAAGGGGCGGTCGCCCTCGCGTCCGCCGTCGTCGCCGGCGCACTGAGTACGGCTCCCGCCGCCGTCGCCTCCCCACCCGCGCCGACCGCCTCCGCGGGCGACCGTGAGCCCGTCGCTCTCGACCCTCCCGCGGTCTGGCCCCGCCCGCAGTCCCTGCGCGCGGGCGGCGCTCCGGTCGCGGTCACGCGCGAGGTCGTCCTGGTCACCGACACGCCGACCGATCCGTACGCGCTCGACGCGCTCCGTGCGGTGCTCCGCCACGCCGGCGCACGCGCTGATTGTGCGCGCGGGCCAGGAGACAGTGGGCCCCGGCGGGGAGACGGCGCCCGGGAACCAAGGGGGCGCGAACGGCGCGCCCTCCGCGCACTCCTCGTACTCCCCGCAGTCCCCGCGCTCCTCGCGCTCCCCTCAGCCCTCGCGCTCCCCTCAGCCCTCGCACTCCCCTCAGCCCTCGCACTCCCCTCAGCCCCCGCACTCCCCTCAGCCCGCGCACTCCCAGTACTCCCCCTACGCCTTCGGCGGGCACGCCGGGAGCGCGGCCGGCGAGGGGGCGCACGCGCTCGGCCCGCGAGCCACCACGAGCGCCTTGGAGCGGGCGCTCACGGCGCTCGGCGCCACGCCCCGCGCCGACCTCCCCACCGGCGGCTACCGCCTGGCCGTCGGCCGCACCGACGGCCAAGACACCGTCGCCCTGGCCGGAATCGGCGAAGACGGCCTCTTCCACGCGGTGCAGACACTGCGGCAGCTGATCGGCGCCGACGGACGGATCGCGGGTGCCACGGTCCGCGACTGGCCCGGCACCGCCGTCCGTGGCACCACCGAGGGCTTCTACGGCACGCCCTGGACCCGCGAACAGCGCCTCGCCCAGCTGGACTTCATGGGCCGCACCAAGCAGAACCGCTACGCGTACGCTCCTGGGGACGACCTCTACCGCCAGGCGCGTTGGCGTGAGCCGTACCCCGCCGACCAGCGCGCGGAATTCCGGGAGCTGGCGGACCGCGCGCGCCGCAACCACGTCACCCTGGCCTGGACGGTGGCCCCGGGCCAGGCGATGTGCTTCTCCTCGGACGCCGACGTGAAGGCGCTGGCACGCAAGCTGGACGCCATGTGGGCGCTCGGGTTCCGGGCCTTCCAGCTCCAGTTCCAGGACGTCAGTTACAGCGAGTGGCACTGCGGCGCGGACGCCGACACCTTCGGCTCCGGCCCCGAGGCGGCCGCGCGGGCGCAGGCTCGGGTGGCCAACGCGGTGGCCCGGCGCCTCGCCGACCGCCACCCGAGCGCCCCCGCCTTCTCCCTGATGCCGACGGAGTACTACGAGGACGGCTCGACGACCTACCGCGAGGAACTGGCGAACGCCCTGGACGAGGGCGTCGAGGTCGCGTGGACGGGCGTCGGCGTCGTACCGAGGACGATCACGGGGCGCGAACTGGCCCGCACCCGGGCCGTGTTCGGCGGTCACCGGCTCGTCACCATGGACAACTACCCGGTCAACGACTACGCGCAGGACCGGGTCTTCCTGGGCCCCTACCAAGGCCGCGAACCGGCTGTCGCGACCGGCTCGGCGGCCCTGCTGGCGAACGCGATGCCACAGGCAGAGGCCTCCCGCATCCCCCTCTTCACGGTCGCCGACTACGCATGGAACCCGCGCGCCTACCGCCCCCAGGAGTCCTGGAGGGCGGCAGTCGCCGACCTCGCGGGCGGCGACCCGGGCCGCGAGGACGCGCTGCGCGCCCTGGCCGGCAACGACGCCTCCTCCGTCCTCGGCGGCGAGGAGTCGGCGTACCTGCGCCCGCTCATCAAGGCGTTCTGGCAGGCCCGTACGACCACCGACCGAACCGCGAACGAGGCCGCGGCCGAGCGGCTGCGCGCCGCGTTCACTGTCATGCGCGAGACCCCGAAGCGACTGGCCGGCGGCTCGCTCGCGGCTGAAGTGGCGCCCTGGACCCAGCAGTTGGCGCGCTACGGCGAGGCCGGTGAGACGGCGGTCGCCATGCTGCGCGCGCAGACGAGCGGCGACGCCACGGCGGCCTGGACGGCGTACCGCACACTCGACCGGCTGCGTGGCGAGCTCGCGGCGAGCCGGGTCACGGTCGGCAAGGGCGTGCTGGACCCGTTTCTCGCGAAGGCCCGGACGGCGTACGAGAGCTGGGCGGGTCTCGCCCACGAGCCGGCCGCGGACCGCGGCGCGACGACGGACCGCGGCGCGACGGCGGACGGCCGCACCGTCCGCCTCCCGCGCGCCCGCGTGATCACCTCCGTGAGCGTCCTAGCCGAACCCGGCACCAGCGGTTCCGTCGAGGCCCACGTCCCGGGCGAGGGCTGGCGGCCCCTCGGCTCGCTCGCCACCGGGGGTGCGACGGAGGTCACGGCGGCGGGCGTGCGGGCCGACGCGCTCCGCGTCACCGGTCCCGCACCCTCACGCGTACGCCATCTCGTGCCGTGGTTCGCCGACTCCCCCGCCGCCGCACTGGAGTTGGGCCGCACCGTGACCGACGTGGAGATCGGCGGCACGGAGCGGGTGACGGCCCGCCTGACGCCGCTGCGCCCCGCGGACGTCCGCGGCGCACTGACGGCGCGGGCGCCGAAGGGCATCGAGGTCAGGGTCCCCGGCAGTGCCTCGACCCTCCCCCGTGGAACCGCCGTCGACCTCCCCGTCGAGGTCGCCGTCCCGCCCGGGACGCCCTCGGGAACGTACGAAGTCGCCGTCGCCTTCGGCCCGGAGACCCGCACCCTGACGGTCCGCGCCTTCCCGCGCACGACGGGCCCCGACCTGGCCCGCGCCGGCGTCGCGTCCTCGTCGGGCGACGAGACCCCCGACTTCCCGGCGGCCGCGGCCAACGACGGTGCCCCGGACACCCGTTGGTCCTCCCCCGTCCAGAACGGCGCCTGGTGGCAGGTGCGGCTCGCCGAACCGGTCCACCTCGGCCGGCTGGTCCTGCGCTGGCAGGACGCGTACCCCTCCGCGTACCGCGTCCAGGTCTCCGCCGACGGCCGCACCTGGCGCACCGCGACGACCGTCACGGCCGGCCGCGGCGGCCGTGAATCCGTCCGCTTCGACGAACGCGACGTCCGCTACGTGCGGCTCCAGGGGATCAAGCGGGCGACGCGGTACGGCTATTCGCTGTGGTCGGTGGAGGCGTACGCGGTGGCTCGCTGACCGATCACCGGGCAACCCGCGCCCCATCCCTGACCCACCCGCGCCCCATCCCTGGCCGACCCGCGCCCCATCCCGCCACCCATCACCGGCCGACCCGCGCCCCGTCCGCGGCTTGTCTGCCTCGGATTCCGTGTCCACCGAGACCTTTCGGCGATCACTATTCACTCGATACATATATCGAGTGCATAATGGTCGCCATGAGCACCCGTCACATCCTGTTGGGGCTGCTCGCCGGAGGACCCAGTCATGGGTACGACCTCAAGCGACGGCACGACGAACGCTTCCCGCAGGCCCGCCCGTTGGCCTACGGGCAGGTGTACACGACCTTGCAACGGCTGGTCCGCGACGGTCTCGCCGAGGTCGACGGCACCGACTCCGACGGCGGCCCGGAGCGGACGCTGTACCGCTCCACCGACGACGGCGCGCGTGACCTGGCCAAATGGACCGCCGAAATCGCCCCGGCCGCCCCCTTCGTGACGAACGAGATCTTCGCCAAGGTCGTCGTCTCGATCCTCGCCTCGGCGGACCCGGCCGGCTATCTGCGGGCGCAGCGCGCCGCGCACATGGCGCGGATGCGTGAGCTGACGGCGGTGAAGACGGCGCCCGGCGCCGATCTCGCGACCGTGCTCTCGGCCGACTACGCCCTCAACCACCTCGACGCCGACCTCCGCTGGATGAACACCACAGCGGCCCGGCTCACCACCCTGACCGCGGAGGTCGACGCAGCATGAGCAACCCACCACTTCTGGCTGCCAGGGGCCTGGCCAAGGCGCACGGTTCCACCCCGGCGCTGCGCGGCGCCTCGGTGGACCTGCGCGCGGGCGAGATCCTGGCCGTCACCGGGGCCAGCGGCAGCGGCAAGTCCACGCTGCTGCACTGCCTGGCGGGCATCGTCCGGCCCGACACCGGCACGGTGGAGTACGCCGGTGAGCGCCTCGACACGCTTCCCGAGAAGCGGCTCGGCGAGCTGCGGCGCACCGACTTCGGGGTGGTGTTCCAGTTCGGGCAGTTGATCCCGGAGCTCACCGCCGTCGACAACGTGGCGCTGCCGCTGCTGCTCGCCGGGACGTCGCGTCGTCAGGCCCAGGAGCGAGCCGGTGAGTGGCTGGAGCGGTTCGGCGTACGGGGGCAGGAGGGACTGCGGCCCGGTGAGATGAGCGGCGGCCAGGCCCAGCGGGTCTCGCTCGCGCGGGCGCTGGTGACCGGCCCGAAGATCGTCTTCGCGGACGAACCGACCGGTGCGCTCGACTCCCTTGCCGGGGAACAGGTGATGACCGCCTTGATCCACACGGCACGCGAGTCCGGTACGACGGTCCTGCTGATCACCCACGACGCCCAGGTGGCGGCGTACGCGGACCGGGAGGTGTCCCTGCGGGACGGAGCGGTCGTCGACCCCGACTCCGTACCCGCCGCCTCGGCCTGGACCTCGTCCGCCGCCTCGCCCTCTTCCCCTTCGTCGTCCCCTTCCCCTTCCTCATCCTCGACCGCCGCTTCCTCTTCCTCGACCGCCGCGTCGCCCTCTTCTCCTTCCTCTGCCTCGTCGTCGTCGATCTCGCCGGAGGTGTCGAAGTGAGGACGGACCTGCGGCTCGCGCTGCTGCTGACCCGTGGTTCCGACCGGCGGGAGTGGTGGCGGGTCACTCTGACGGTGGTGGGCGCGGGGCTGGCCACGGGATTCGGGCTCGCGGCCGTCGCGGTGGCCTCCCTCGACGGCCAGTACGACCTGTCCTTCGCCAACGGTCTGCTCGATCAGCCCGGCGAGCGCTCGGGAGTGGTCCTCGCACTCCTGCTCCTGCTGGTCCCGGTGCTGGGCTTCCTGGGGCAGAGCGCCCGTATCGGCGCCGTGCACCGCGACCGGCGGCTGGCCGGGCTGCGGCTGGCGGGTGCCTCCCCGGCCCAGGTGCGGCGGATCGCCGCGCTGGAGACGGGGCTCGCGTGCCTCGTGGGATCGGCGGTCGTCACCGTCTTCTGCGCGCTGTTCCTGCTGGACGCCTGGCGGCGGCCACCGGCCGCCGTGTGGGTGGGGTTCGCGCTGATCGCGGTGGCCGTGCCCGTGCTGGGTGCGCTGGTGAGCGCGCTCGCGCTGCGCCGCGTGATCGCCTCGCCGCTGGGCTGGGTGCGGCGGGTGCGCCCGACCGGCGTACGGGGACCGGGCCTCGCCTTCCTGCTGGCCACGCTGGTGATCCTGATCACGGGGGTAGCGCTGGCACCGCGCAGCTTCGGCGGGTTCGCCACGGCCCCGCTGCTCGTTTTCACCGTGGTGATTCTCACGGGCGTGGGGGCGGTATGGCTGTCCGGCGCCGGCGCCCGGTTCACGGGCCGGTACCTCGCGGCGCGCACCGGAAACCCGGCGACCCTGATCGCGGCGGAGCGGCTGCGCGACGACCCGTGGGCCGCGGCCCGCACCCACGCGGCCGTGCTGTTGGTGACCGTCGTGGGCACCGGCTTCATGGGGATCCGGCAGGTCCTGCTCGACGACCTGAACGGACGCGATCACGACATGTTCGCCGAGAACATGTCCTTCTACACCACCGGCATCGATCTGACCGGCGCCGCGATCCTGGTCGCCCTGGCCATCACCCTCTCCAGCCTCGCCGTGGGCACCGCCGAGTCGCTGGCCACCCGCCGCCGCGGACTGGCCGCGCAGGTCGCCGCCGGGGTGCCGCAGGCCGTCCTCGGCCGGGCGCTGCTCCTGGAGACCGCCCTGCCGCTCGCTCCCGCGGTCGCGCTGGCCGGCGTCGGCGGCATGGGGATCGGCGCCTGGTACGGGCAGCTCGCGGCCGGCGGATCGATTCCGCTGCTGCCTGCGATCGTCCCCGTGATCGTCTACGCCGCGTGTCTGCTGGCCGCCGCCACGTCCCTGCCGCTGCTGCGCCGCTCGGTCAATCCGGCGGAGCTGCGCTACGTCTGACCTGCGGGAACGCGACGTACGGCGGACAGCCTGCGGACACCGGACCTGCGGCACGCGACGCACGGCACGACACGCGACGTACAGGCACGGCCGGCTCCCCGGGAGGCGCGGGGGTCCTCCTGGGGAGCCGGAACGAGGCGGCGGCCGACGCCGCCGGGGAACACAAAGGCCCGGATCGTCAGGCGGAAATGCCGTCGATCCGGGCCATCGCGTCATCCGCGCCGTACGGCTGCAGGTAGGGCAGCCAGCGCGGGTCCCTATGCCCTGTTCCGATGATGCGCCACGCGAGCCCCGTCGGCGGGGCGGGTTTATGGCGCAGGCGCCAGCCGATCTCGACCAGGTGACGGTCGGCCTTGACGTGGTTGCAGCGGCGGCAGGACGCCACCACGTTGTCCCAGGCGTGCTGACCTCCGCGGGAGCGCGGGATGACGTGGTCGACGCTGGTTGCGACGCCACCGCAGTACATGCACCGGCCGCCGTCGCGGGCGAACAGCGCCCGCCTGGTCAGCGGAACGGGCCCCCGGTAAGGGACCCGCACGAACCTCTTCAGCCGGACCACGCTGGGTGCGGGGACAGTAACGGTTGCGCTATGCATAAAGGCGCCGGATTCCTCGAGGCAGACGGCCTTGTTCTCAAGGACGAGGACGAGCGCGCGGCGGAGCGGTACGACGCCGAGCGGCTCGTACGACGCGTTCAGGACCAGGACATGCGGCACGGATGCCTCCTTGTACGCCGGCGGCGCGTGGCTCGCGCCGGGACGATCTGTAGTCAGTCTCCCCTCATGCCTGGTGGAAGCGCCACCATGTCCCGGTAACGGGCTGGGAGTGTTTTCGACCACACCTCGACCACACCCTCTTCATCCCCAGGTGAGCACAGTCTCTCCCCCGAAGATGGCAACGATCCACACACGATGCCCCGTTAGTGTGGTGGTTCTGCCCGAGCGGTGTCCCACATGTCCCCAGCCGCGGGCAGACCGCTACGCCTGGAGGTACCTGCCGTGTCCCTGCCCGTCCTACTGGCCGCCGGTACGACGCCGTCGCCGTCCCCCTCGACGTCGACGGATCCGACGACCGCCACGCTCCAGGACGCCCAGCAGAGCGCGACCAACGCCGCGAGCTGGATCGAGCAGAACTGGTCCACATGGCTCGCCATCGGTCTACGGGTGCTGCTGATCCTGGTGATCGCGGCGGTGCTGAGGGTGATGGTCCGGCGGGCCATCACCAAGCTCATAGAACGCATGAACCGCACGGCCCAGGCGGTCGACGGCACGGCCCTCGGCGGCCTCCTGGTGAACGTCGAGCGCCGCCGCCAGCGCTCACACGCCATCGGCTCGGTGCTCCGCTCGGTCGCCTCGTTCCTGATCATGGGCACGGCCGCCCTGATGATCCTCGCCACATTCGAGATCAACCTTGCCCCGCTGCTCGCCTCCGCGGGTGTGGCCGGTGTGGCGATCGGTTTCGGCGCACGCAACCTGGTCACCGACTTCCTCTCCGGCGTCTTCATGATCCTCGAGGACCAGTACGGCGTCGGCGACACGATCGACGCGGGCGTCGCCTCCGGCGAGGTCATCGAGGTCGGCCTGCGCGTGACCAAGCTGCGCGGCGACAACGGCGAGATCTGGTACGTCCGCAACGGCGAGGTCAAGCGCATCGGCAACCTCTCCCAGGGCTGGGCCACGGCCGGCGTCGACGTCACCGTCCGCGCCTCGGAGGACCTGGACCGCGTCCAGTCCGTCCTGAACGAGGTCGCCGAGGCCATGAGCAAGGAGGAGCCCTGGAACGAGCGCCTGTGGGGTCCCATCGAGGTCCTCGGCCTCGACAGCGTCCTGCTCGACTCCATGGTCGTCCGCGTCTCCGCCAAGACGATGCCCGGCAAGGCCCTCTCGGTGGAACGCGAGCTGCGCTGGCGCATCAAGCGCGCCTTCGACGCGGCGGACATCCACATCGTGGGCGGCTCGACGGCGGAACCGGAGGAGGAGCCCGCGCCCGACCCGTCGGCGAACGTGGCCGCCCCGTCCGCCCTCGCGAACCCGGCCTCCCCGCAGGCCGCGGCGGCCTCGCCGATCGTGGCGCCGACCACGCCGAAGTAGCGGCGGCATCGCGTACGGAAGTAGCGGCGGCATCGCGTACGAGGGGGCGGTGGCCGGGCGATCCGGGCACGCCCCCTCGTACGTACGTATCTACCCCTCGTATGTACGTATCCAGGTGCACGCCCCTCGTACGCCACTCCGGCGACCGAGACCCCACGGCGCCACCGAGGCCACCGAGCCCGCCGACCGCACGGGAACCACCCCGATGGACGCCGACATCCTGCCCAGCCGGACCACCGGACCAGGCGGACCAGCCGGATCACCGGACCATGCGGACCACCGGACCTGCCGCACCAGCCGCCCCTAAGGCCCCGTAAGACCGCCTCCCGGCGCCGGGGACAGTCCCGTGGCCCGCGCGATCTGGCACACCGCGGCGAAGGACGCTCCCTTCCCCAGGCCCGCCACGCCCAGGAGGCCCTCCTCGTCGCGGACGTCGAGGCACACGTCCCCCGAGGTCGCGTCGAAGGCCATCGTCCCCCAGACGGACTGGCCCCCGCGCCCGGGGCGCCACCGGAAATGGAGCTCCTCGCGGCCCTTCTCGGCGACGAGGAAGACCCTCTCCGACGCCGTCAGTTCGTCGCGGACGCGCTGCTGCCAGCCGTCCGCCACGGGTGCCGCGCGCAGGAGATGGGTCTGGCGCTCGTCCAGCGCCTCGACGGAGAGCGGGACACCGGCCCGGCGGGCCCGCTTCCGCAGCGACAGAGACCCTATGACGGCCACGGCGAGGGCAACGGCGCCCCACGCCAGAAGGGCGGAGGCCGTCTGCTCGCGCAGAGCTCCCCAGGTGAAGCCGTCCTGCCAGAGAGCGATGGCCAACTGAGCACCCGCCAGCGGAACGCACCTGCCCGCGGCCGTGCCCCAGCACGCCATCAACAGCCTCATGAGCTCGCCTTCATACAGTCACTTCCGGAGGGTTCCGCCCGAGTTGGGGACGTTCGGGCCGAGGCCCTGGCCGGGCACCGTACGTCATCAAGAAAACCGGCACCTGTGGAAGGGGCCGCGCAGCCGGGCCACCGTCACCACACGGTGACCTCGGACCACGTCAACACCCTTGACGGACCCGGGGAGAGGGAACTCGGCCGCTGCCCGGCTGTGCCGCGACTGTGCGCACGCCATCGACGCTTTCCCGCCACATCGGACAGATGGCCGCGAATCCGCACTCCTCACGCGCCCACCTGCACACATAAGGGATCGTGATCAAGTTGTAACGGCCACGGAAGCGCGTCGGCCCGGCTCGAACGCTTCGCTCACCCCTGGCCGGAATCAATCCCCCTCACATCACCTCCACCCGCGCCACACCACACCATCCCCGCACCGCCCCCGCACCGGCCCCCGCGGGTAACGAGTCTGTTGCCCCGGGGGCGGTTTCTCTTGACGCCTCCTTCGCCCCGGGCTTACGTTCCTTCCACCCAATAGGAAACTTTCCTAACAGTGATCACCGGATGGACTTCCCTCCCAGGTCACTGGGAAGGTGGGCAGTGGAAAGGCAGGTGTCGACACACATGGCAGGATCCGCCGGTACGCCGGGCACTCCGCGCGTCCTGCGCGCCATGAACGACCGCGCCGCCCTCGACCTGCTGCTCGCGCACGGACCGCTGTCACGCACCCGGATCGGGAAGCTCACCGGGCTGTCCAAGCCCACCGCCTCGCAGCTGCTCGCCCGTCTGGAGGCGGCGGGCCTGGTGCTCGCCACCGGCACCAGCGAGGGCCGCCCCGGCCCCAACGCCCAGTTGTACGTCGTCAATCCGGGCGCCGGGTACGCGGCCGGCCTGGACGTCACCCCCGAGCGCATCCTCGCCGCCGTCGCGGACATCACGGGCCGGACCGTGGGCGAGTACGAGCTGCCCACTCCCGGCCGGCGCTCCGGCCGGCCCGTCGTACGCCAGGTCACCGACGCCCTCGACGGCGCGGTGAAGGCGGCCGGGCTCGCCCGGGACGACGTCCGCCGCCTCGTCATCGGCACACCCGGCGCCTTCGACCCGAACACCGGGCGGCTGCGCTACGCCTCGCACCTGCCCGGCTGGCACTCCCCCAGCCTCCTCGACGAACTCGCCGCCGCGCTGCCGATGCCCGTCGAGTACGAGAACGACGTCAACCTGGTCGCCATCGCCGAGCAACGGCTCGGTGCCGCCCAGGGCCACGAGGACTTCGTCCTCCTGTGGAACGAGGGCGGTCTCGGCGCCGCGCTGGTCCTCGGCGGACGGCTGCACCGCGGCTGGACCGGCGGCGCGGGTGAGGTCGGCTTCCTGCCGGTGCCGGGCGCACCCCTGGTGCGACAGGTGACCAAGGCCAACAGCGGCGGCTACCAGGAGCTGGCCGGTTCACAGGCCCTCCCCGAGCTGGCCCGCGAGCTCGGCATCAAGGACGTCCCCACCGGTCCGTACACCGAGGCCGCCGCCACCCTCGTCGAGCGGGCCGCCGCCCTCGACGAAGGGCCGTACCGGCGGCTCCTGGAGACGTACGCGACCGGGCTCGCCACCGGTCTCGCCTCACTGGTCTCCGTGCTCGACCCCGAACTCGTCGTGCTCAGCGGCGCGTCGCTCACCGCGGGCGGCGAACCGCTGCGCGCCCTGGTCCAGGCCGAGCTGGAGGAGCTGGCCGCGTCCCGGCCGCGCCTCGTCGTCGGCGACGTCCACGAACACCCCGTGCTGCGCGGCGCGTTGGAAAGCGCCCTGGCGGCCACCCGCGACGAGGTCTTCGACACCTCCCGCTAGTCCGTTCCGCTAACACCATCAACCCCGCCCTGCCCTAGGGAGACCTCGCCATGCCCGGAATGTCCCGGAAAGCGGTCGCCGCGCTCGCCGCCTCCGCCTCGATAGCCCTCCTCGCCACCGCCTGTACCGGCCAGTCCTCCTCCGGCCCGAGCGACGACGCGTCCAAGGAACAGACGATCAACTTCTGGCACGCCTGGAGCGCGCCCGGCGAGGTCAAGGGCGTGAAGGCCCTGGTCGCGGGCTTCGAGAAGGCGCACCCCAACATCCACGTGAACATCGTCGGCAACATGACGGACGACAAGATCAACCAGGCGCTGCGCGCGGGCGGCGACAAGGCACCCGACGTCGTCTCCTCCTTCACCACGAACAATGTGGGCAAGTTCTGCTCGTCCGGTGCCTTCGTCGATCTCAACCCGTTCTTCAAGAAGGCGGGCATCGACCCGGAGACGACGTTCCCGAAGGCGATGAACGAGTACACCCAGTTCGACGGCAACCGCTGCACGGTTCCGCTGCTCGGTGACGCGTACGGGCTCTACTACAACAAGACCGCCTTCGCGAAGGCGGGCATCAAGAGCCCCCCGAAGACCTGGTCCGAATTCGAGACGGACGCCAAGAAGCTCACCATCGCCAAGGGCGACTCCTACTCGCAGCTCGGCTTCATGCCCAACTACCACGGCTGGGAGTCCACCACCGAGCACTACTTCGGCCAGTTCTCGCCGACCTACTTCGACAGCAACGGCAAGTCGAACATCGCCAAGGACCCCGCTTTCACAGCCGGTTTCACCCTCCAGAAGAAGCTGGTCGACGAACTCGGCGGCTACCAGAAACTGGAGAAGTACCGCTCCAAGCTCGGTGACGAATGGGGACCCAAGCACCCCTTCCACACCGGTCAGGTCGCGATGCAGCTGGACGGCGAATGGCGGCTGGGCATGGCCGAGGACGCCAAGCCGGACTTCGAGATCGGCGTCGCCCCGCTGCCCGTCCCCGACGACCAGGCGGACCAGTACGGCAAGGGCTACATCACCGGCACCATCGCGGGTGTCGCCGCCACCAGCAAGAAGCAGAACGCGGCCTGGGAACTGGTCAAATACATGACCACGAACACGGACGCGGTGGTCGGTTTCGCCAACGCCATCCACAACGTGCCGTCCACGCTCGCCGCGCTCAAGTCGCCGAAGCTGAAGTACGACCCGCGGTTCAAGACGTTCCTGGACATCGCGTCGAACCCGAACTCGACGACGACGCCCGCGTCCATCAACGGCGGCACCTACCTCGTGACGATCCAGCAGTTCGGATACGACTACGAGAGCGGCAAGGCCAAGGATCTGAAGGCGGGTCTGGAAAGCACCGCCAAGCAGATCGACACGGACATCGCGCAGGCGAAGTAGTACGGCCATGAGCACCACGTACACACTGCGCGCCAAGCGCCGACGGGCGACGCTGAGAACCGCCGCCTTCATGTCGCCCTGGCTGATCGGATTCGCGGTCTTCTTCGCGTACCCGCTGATCTCGACCGTCTATTTCTCCTTCATGCACTACGACGGCTTCAAACCGCCGACGTGGAGCGGCACGAAGAACTGGACGTACGTCTTCGAGAACTACCCGCTGTTCTGGCCCGCGCTGCGGAACACCCTGTGGCTCGTCGTCGTCATGGTCGGTCTGCGGGTGGTGTTCGGACTCGGCGTCGGACTGCTGATCACGAAGATCAAGACGGGCACGGGCGTCTTCCGCACCCTCTTCTACCTCCCCTACCTCGCCCCGCCGGTCGCGGCCACGATGGCCTTCGCCTTCCTCCTCAACCCGGGTACGGGCCCGGTCAACTCGATCCTGGAGAAGGTCGGCATCCCGGCTCCGGGCTGGTTCAACGACCCCACCTGGTCGAAGCCGGCCCTGACCCTGCTCGCCCTGTGGGGCATCGGCGACCTGATGGTCATCTTCATGGCCGCGCTGCTCGACGTACCGACCGAGCAGTACGAGGCCGCTGAGCTGGACGGCGCCTCGGCGTGGCAGCGGTTCCGGTACGTGACGCTGCCGAACATCTCGCCGATCGTGATGTTCGCCGTGGTCACCGGCGTGATCCAGACCATGCAGTACTACACGCAGCCACTGATCGCCGGGAAGGTCGCCTCGGGCGTCATCCAGGGCGCCGGTACGCAGTTCGAGCCCGGCTACCCGGACAAGTCGACGCTCACCCTGCCGCAGCTCGTCTACAACCTCGGCTTCCAGCGCTTCGACTACGGCTCCGCCTGTGTGGTCGCGCTCGTGCTGTTCGCCCTGTCCATGGTGTTCACCGCGTTCCTGATGCGGCGCCGGGGCGGTCTCATCCAGGCAGGTGACTGACGTATGACTCAAGTACTGGACAAGCCCGTGGAGTTGACGGCGCCCGTCTCGCCCGCCGAGCGCACCGCCCGGCGCAAGGCGCTCCTGGAGTGGGTGGCGATCCACGCGCTCGGTGTCGCGGCGGCCCTCTTCTTCGTCCTGCCCTTCGTGTTCGTGTTCCTGACCTCGCTGATGAGCGACACCCAGGCGCTCAGCCGCGATCTGATCCCGCACACCTGGGAGTGGGGCAACTACCGGAAGGTCTTCGACACCCCGGGGTTCCTGACCTGGTGGAAGAACACGCTGCTGTACGCAGGTGCCGGCACCGTCCTCACCGTCGTGTCGTCGATCCCGGTCGCCTACGCGCTCGCCAAGTTCCGCTTCCGGGGCCGGAACCTGTCGCTGATGCTGGTCATCTCGATGATGATGCTGCCGCCGCAGGTCGTGATCATCCCGATGTACCTGTTCTGGGCGAAGCAGCTGGACCTGTCGGGAACCCTCTGGCCGCTGATCGTCCCGATGGCGTTCGGAGACGCGTTCTCCATCTTCCTCCTGCGCCAGTTCCTGATGACCATCCCGAACGAGTACCTCGACGCGGCGAAGGTGGACGGCTGCGGGGACCTGAGGACCCTGCTGAAGGTCGTCCTGCCGATGGCCAGGCCCGGTATCGCCGCAGTCGCGCTGTTCCAGTTCTTTTACGCCTGGAACGACTATTTTGGGCCCCAGATCTACGCGTCGGAGAACCCCGGCGCCTGGACGCTGTCCTACGGCCTGGAGTCGTTCAAGGGCGCGCACCACACCGACTGGAATCTCACCATGGCCGCGACCGTGCTGGTCATGGCCCCCGTGATCCTCGTGTTCTTCTTCGCGCAGAAGGCGTTCGTCGAGGGTGTCACGCTCACCGGAGTGAAGGGTTGACACAGATGAAACTCACCGTGGTCGGCGGAGGGTCGACCTACACCCCCGAACTCATCGACGGATTCGCGCGGCTCAGGGACACCCTGCCCATCGAGGAACTGGTCCTTCTCGACCCGGCGGCCGACCGGCTGGAGCTGGTGGGCGGGCTCGCCCGGCGCATCTTCGCCCGGCAGGGCCACCCCGGCCGGATCGTCACCACCTCCGACCTGGACGCGGGAGTCGAAGGCGCCGACGCCGTCCTGCTCCAGCTCCGCGTCGGCGGCCAGGCGGCCCGCCAACAGGACGAGACCTGGCCGCTGGAGTGCGGCTGCATCGGACAGGAGACGACGGGCGCGGGCGGGCTCGCCAAGGCGCTGCGCACCGTGCCGGTCGTCCTGGACATCGCGGAGCGCGTGCGCCGCACGAACCCGGACGCCTGGATCATCGACTTCACCAACCCGGTCGGGATCGTGACACGCGCCCTGCTCCAGGCGGGCCACAGGACGGTCGGCCTGTGCAACGTGGCGATCGGCTTCCAGCGCAAGTTCGCCGGCCTGCTCGGTGTCTCAGCCGCCGATGTGCACCTCGACCATGTGGGCCTCAACCACCTCACCTGGGAAACAGGTGTGCGCCTCGGCGGTCCCGAGGGCGAGAACGTCCTCCCCAAGCTCCTCGCCGAGCACGGCGAGGCCATCGCCGACGACCTGCACCTGCCGCGCAGCATCGTCGACCGCCTCGGCGTCGTCCCCTCCTACTACCTGCGCTACTACTACGCGCACGACGAGGTCGTACGAGAGCTGCATACGAAGCCGTCCCGGGCCGCCGAAGTGGCGCACATGGAAAGGCAGTTGCTGGCGCTCTACGCCGATCCGGCACTCGACGAGAAGCCGGAGCTGCTCGCCAAGCGGGGCGGCGCGTACTACTCGGAGGCGGCGGTCGACCTCGCGGCCTCGCTACTGGGCGGAGGCGGCAGCCCGTACCAGGTGGTCAACACCTACAACAAGGGGACGCTGCCCTTCCTGCCGGACGACGCGGTGATCGAGGTACAGGCGGCGATCGGCTCCAAGGGACCGGCCCCTCTTCCGGTGCCGCCCGTGGACCCGCTGTACGCGGGCCTGATGGCGAACGTGACCGCGTACGAGGACCTGGCCCTGGAAGCCGCCCTGCGCGGCGGCCGGGACCGTGTCTTCCGTGCGTTGCTCGCGCACCCCTTGGTAGGCCAGCACGCGTACGCCGACGCCCTCACCGACCAGCTGATCGCGCACAACCGGGAGCACCTCGCGTGGGCATGACGTCATCGGGATCCGGCGCCGGGACGGCCGCCGGGTCCGGCCCCGCGGGCCTGGTGCTCGCCGTCGACGCGGGGAACAGCAAGACCGACGTCGCGGTGATCGCCGCCGACGGCGGGGTCGTGGGTACCGCGCGCGGCGGCGGCTTCCGGCCGCCGGCCGTGGGGGTGGAGACCGCCGTGGACGCGGTCGCCGACGCGGTGGGGCGGGCCTTCGCCGAGGCGGGCACGACGTCCGTCGCGCATGTCTCGGCGTGCCTGGCCAACGCCGATCTCCCGGTCGAGGAGGAACAGTTGGCGGCCGCGCTGCACGCGCGCGCGTGGGGCGCGAGTGTGGAGGTGCGCAACGACACCTTCGCGATCCTGCGGGCCGGGATCGCCGAGCCGCGCGGGGTCGCCGTCGTCTGCGGCGCCGGCATCAACTGCGTCGGTATGCGGCCCGACGGCCGGACCGCCCGTTTCCCGGCGATAGGGCGTATCTCCGGGGACTGGGGCGGTGGTTGGGGCATGGCGGAGGAGGCGCTGTGGCACGCGGCGCGGGCCGAGGACGGCCGGGGCGGCCCCACGGCCTTGGCCCGGACCCTGCCCGCCCACTTCGGCCTGGACTCCATGTACGCGCTGATCGAGGCGTTGCACCTCGAACACATCGGCAACGCCCGGCGCCACGAGCTGACGCCCGTCCTCTTCGCCACGGCGGTGGACGGCGACCCGGTGGCGCGCGCCCTCGTCGACCGGCTCGCGGACGAGGTGGTCGCCATGGCCACCGTCGCACTGACCCGCCTCGACCTCCTCACCGAGGAGACCCCGGTCCTCCTCGGCGGCAGCATTCTCGCCGCGCGCCATCCCCAACTCGACGACCGTATCCGCGAACTCCTCACGGTCCGCGCCCCGAAGGCAGTCCCCCAGGTGGTCACCGCACCCCCCGTCCTGGGCGCCGCCCTCCTGGGCCTGGACCACGTACGGGCCCCCGAGCAGGTCCACGCCCACGTGCGGGCGTTCTACGAGGGGAGCTGAGCAACTCCGTCCCCGGCGCCGGAGGGGCTGACTGTGTCCGACCCACCCCCGCATCAGGTGCGGGGGGGGGAGCGGCCGGGGGAGCGGGTG